>DQVH01000002.1 GCA_015661855.1 Desulfurococcales archaeon | reverse complement strand
TTCCTTAAATTCTCTAGTACATAGTGTTTTTCAGCTGGAATAGCTATCCATGCTACTGGATTCACTGGTCCAAAACCTCTACCTAGTGTTAGCCCATACTCTATAGCCAATGTTATAAACTCTTTAGCTAACTTTACAGCTTCAACTATACTCTTACCCTTAGCTAGTTCAGCTGTTATAGCTGCTGAAAAGCAGCAGCCTCCACCATGAGTATTCTTAGTTTCTATTCTTCGAGATCTAAACTCTCTAAAGACACCGTTAAAGTATAGTATGTCAACACATTCACTACCAGCTATATGACCCCCCTTAACTACTACTGCTTCAACACCATACTCTTCACTAATCCTCTTTGCAGCTCTCTTAGCATCCTCTATAGACTCTATCTTTACTCCTGAAAGTTTTTCTGCTTCAGGTCTATTCGGTGTAACTACTTTAGCTAATGGTATAATCTCTTTAACTAGTGTGTTAAATGCTTCAGGTTTAAGTAGTGGTGCACCACTTTTAGCTACCAGTACAGGGTCTACTACTAGTGGAAATCCATACCTTCTTACAGTTCTAGCAACAGCTCTAATAATACCACTATTACTTAGCATACCTGTTTTAGCAGCGTCAACACCTATATCTTCAACTACACATTCAATCTGTTTCTCAACAATCTCTGGAGGTAAGTCAAATACGGCTCTAACTTCATAGGTATTCTGAGCAGTAATAGATGTTAGTGCAACCATACCGTAAACTCCTAAAGCAGTAAAAGTCTTTAAATCAGCTTCAATACCTGCACCACCACCACTATCACTACCAGCAATAGTGAGTGCTCTTGGAATAACCTTACTACTAGAGGGCATAGTCTATCACACTCTAATCGAAATGGAATACTTATAACCCAGCTATAAACACATCTAAAACCGGGTGTTAATTAGAGATTATCTCGGGTAAGTATATGACACCATACGAGATTATAGTGGAAAAGATACTACCATACATAAAAGCATTAGTAGCTATAGAGCTTTACAGTCAAGGTTTAAGTCAGAACCGTATAGGTAAACTCCTAGGAGTATCACAGGCTATGGTCAATAAGTATATTAGTAAACAGAGAGAACACTATATTGCTAAGTTAAAGTCTACTGGAATAGATGAACATGAAATACTCGATATAGTGAAAACTTTAACAGCAATTCTAAGGAGGGGGGATGTTAAGGAGAGTATTATAGCAGTAAACTCACTCATACATAGACTACTAGTTGAAGGTAAACTATGTACACTACACATGAAACTCTACCCCCAAATACCTAAACCATGTAATATATGTAGAGTTGTAAATCAAAGATATAATGTTGACCCACATATATTAAACGTTAAAGAAGCGGTTAAACTATTAGAGTCTGACCCATACGCATACCTTCTAGTACCAGAGGTGGGACTTAACATAGCTGAGTGTACATATAATGCTAAAAGTATAAGTGATGTTGTTGCAGTTCCAGGTAGAATAGTTAAAGTTATGAGGGGGGTAAGAGCAGTAGCAAGTCCAGTATATGGTGCTAGTCGACATCTAGCATCAATACTACTAGCAGCAAACAATATCGATAAAAGTATTAGAGCATGTATAAACATAAGGTGTGATGAGAGATTCATCAAGGTTATGAGGAAACGTAGATACAGTATAATCTTCTCAGGACCACATAAGAGTCCTGAGGGAGTTGAGCGTAGAATAATAGAGTTAATGCTGAGAGAGGGTAGAGTACCTAAAGCAATAGTTGATAGAGGTGGTATGGGTTTAGAGCCGATAATATACATTTTTGGTGAAAACGCAGTAAACGTAGTAAAAGATGCATTATCAATAGTTAGAGAAGCTTTCTCAACACACCCCTAAACGGAGTACTCTCAATTGTACCTTAGATAGAGTACTAACCGAATTTAACTATAGCGCCTGTAAATTCACCATTAAGTATACTTTTTAGTGTATCGGGTTTAACTCTTAACACTAACTGTTTAACTAGTTGTATTGGCATTCTCTCATACACTTTTAGGTAGAGAAGACTCCTCTTAATCCTATAACCCCACTCACTAATATACCTTCTAATACCCTCCCATAACCTTTTATCACCCTCCTCTAAAGCTTCAATTACAGCTCTACTTAGATACTTAGCCATTATGATACTTGGTCTTATACCTTCACCACTAAGTGGAAGTACTGAACCAGCTACATCACCTAATGCTATAAGTTTACTCTCTACAATATTACTACGTAAACCACTTACAGGTATTAAGGCTCCACCTTCACATACTACACTGTAGCTACTAAGCCATGGAATAGTCTTCACCATTTTATCAAGAAGTACTCTTGGATCTATATCTAACCCTCCGAAACCTACATTTAGTGTTCCATCACTTTTAGGTATAATCCATCCATAACCCTTAACACCCCCAATTATGAAGGTATAGCATGCTTCATCGTATGGTGTTTTCACGTTGGCTACTCTTCTTTGATATGCTTTAGCTACTCTTCCAGGTTTAAAATACTCTACTGAAACACCGTAAACTCCATCACAACAGATAACGTATTTACCCCTAACAATACCTACCTCTCTAACATTAACTACGCCATCTCTAGAAATACGTAGTACCGGTTTACCCAGTTCTACACTAACACCACTACTTAAAGCTTTATCTACGAGTATCTCTAAGAGACGTCTCTTACTTATAGAGTATCCCTCAACACCATTAAACTCTATAACCCTTTCAACAAGACTACCATTATGGTAAAAGTACACTATAACTCTTCTAATAGGGTATGCATTAACTTCTCTAGGGTTTACACCTATAATACTAAATAGCTCTTTAGGTACGAGTTCACCACAAGGCTTTAACGCTAACCTAGTATTCCTCTCAAAACATATTATGTCAGCGTTAGAAGACTTACTAGTAAAATATGAGAATGCTGATCCAGCAGGGCCTAAACCGACAACAACAATATCTACTTCCCTCAAAGATAACACCGTAACCCAATTATACTCAATTAAGTAGAATATTATCAGGGTTAAAGCTTTTTTACCACTGAACGCTTTAAACGTTAAAGTGTATACTCAGACATATCATTAATGAGGTTAGTGTATATGATTTACCCATTAGACTATAATCCACCATTTACACAGAGACTTTCAGAGAAACAACAGATATTGATTTCAGTTATAGTCCTCGCAATAGCGTTTTCACTAAACCCGCTAGTTAAAGGTAACTATCTAGGTGCACTAGCGTCAGCTATAGCTGTAGCGTTAGGTTTTGTATGTCATGAGCTATCACATAGGGGGGTAGCTGTAAGATTAGGATATACTGCACGCTATAGGCTATGGCCTATGGGGCTTGTACTTGCACTACTACTATCAGTTTTAACACTAGGTAGAATCATATTTGCAGCTCCGGGAGCTGTAGTAATATATCCTAGATACTACTGGTTTCCACCTAGTAGATGGGATCAATTTAAAATTGCAGTTTCAGGGCCACTAGCCAATATAGTAGTAGGCTTAATATCCTATCTGGTATTGAAACTACCAATTCCACTCATACCCGTAATAGTCTACTATGTATTAGTGTATGTAGCCTATGTAAACTTGTTTCTAGCATTATTCAATCTACTGCCTATTCCACCACTTGATGGGTTTACTGTGTTTAAGTGTAGTTGGAGGCTATGGTTAATTGTATTTCTTATAGCGTTAATCCCGTTTATGATGTTGGTATACTAGCTTAGTAGCCACACATTACCGATATTTATGTTTACTAAGCCCTCCTCCTTTGCAGCTTTAAGACATGCTTCAGCAAGCTTCCTACTCGTTGTTGGTAGATCGTCCATTAAATAGTCTGGGTGGAATGCTAGAAGTGAGTATGGTATATTAGGGTCTATATCGGCTAGAAATCTAGCTATCATTCTAACTTCATACTCATCTACATATCCTGGTACTAGTAGTGTACTAGCAACTATTAATGGTGGTTTTGGTCTCTCCTGAATTCTCTTAGCTGCACGCCTAATATTCTCGAATAATGGTTTATTATCAACTCCAGTTAAAGCCTTATATATTGAGGGAGTCCAAGCTTTAATATCGAATTTTACTAGACCACCACTTATAAGTGATAGTTCAACAGCTCTATCTAGATAGTATGGGTTCATTAGCCCGTTTGTCTCCCAGCATACTCTGAATATTCTACCCTTACACTTCTCTAACATTAACTCACTAGCCCTTATAGCATGTGGCATTTGAGGTGAAGGGTCTCCACCAAAATAGCATACACATGAAACTCTACTATGAACTGCTCTTACAAGTTCTTCAACTGTATGTACTGGTTTAAGTAGTGCAGTCATACTCCTATACTGCCAGTTTTGACAGAATAGACAGTCGAGATTACATGCACCATAGAATACAGCGAGATTATAATACCCGGTTTCGGCAGAGGGCATGTAGGCGTATTTAGGATAGCCTATACCCGTACATCCAGGACAAGTCCACTCAGCAACACAGTTTGTTGGTAGTGGATCGTAATACCACTCTACAACACCCTTATCAGGTGTACCAGCTAGTCTAACAAGTCTACCATTAACATTCTTTACTAATCCGCAAAAGCCGAATCCACCTTCAGGTATTTGACACTGATTACTACATAGTGTACACTTTAAACCCTTAGGGTCTCTTGGGGGTTCAGGTGGTAAACCGTATCTACCCCTACTCCTCCTATGAGCCTCCATAGCATACTTTAAAGCCTCATTAGGATTCTCTCTTAAACATTCACCACAAACACCAATAATAGACGATATCTCCCTAGACCTTTTACCACATAGACTACACTCCTTCTCTTTAACAAAATATCTTGAAACCCTAAATATCATACTACCATACCGTAAAACCACTCTAAATATACGGTAACCTAGCTATCCATACTCACTTCTATACCCTACACCCCACTCTTATAACCTTTATAAGCTAAACATTAATAGAAGCATTCCCCCACTTACGACATCCCTAATCAGACTTCGATAACTTTCACCTCCATGTGGAATTAACCCTTAATATTGATTCATCTACTCCACCTACACCCCATGAGGCTCTATTGAGCTCTAAACTACAGGTTTTAATAGTGTAAATACTATACTTACCCATTACAAAACAGGTCATTAATGACATCCCTACGCTAACAAGTAGTTGTATTGTAGAATAGCCTATTAGTTGCATAGAGTACACTATTATTTGCAAATACTGTATATTAGGTTTAAATTGAGAGCTGGAAAAAACTAAATACCATATACACTATAGAGTTTTAGTGTGAGAGCTTCCTAATAGGGTGTATTAGGTTTTGAGGAAGAGTAGTAAGAGAGAGGAGGAGTATCTTGAGGCAATGTATATTCTCGTTAAGAATAAAGGTGTTATTAGAGTTAAAGACTTATCTAGAATACTAAACGTTAAGCCAGCTAGTGTTGTAGAGTATCTCGATAAACTAGCTAGTAAAGGTCTAGTAAGGTATGAAAAGTATGGATCTATAACATTAACAAAGGAGGGATTAGAGATTGCAGAGGAGATCTATAGAAGACATGTAGCACTTAAAGAGTTTCTAACATTAATACTTGGAGTACCCAAGGATATTGCTGAAAAGGATGCATGCTATATAGAGCATGGAATACACGATGAAACATTAGATAGACTTGTAAAACTAGTTGAATACTTTAAGAGAGAACAGAAAATCATGGATATGATTAAGGAGTGGAGGAGAAGTATAGAACGTAGCAAATAACAATGTAGTATTCAAGTGTAACGTAGAAATACCATTAAAACCTAGATTAAGGTAGAGACTATGGTTCATGAATGGGCACTAGCAGAGGCTATAGTTAAAACAGTTACCAGTATAGCCTTAAAGAAGGGTATAGTAAGGGTTAGAAGTGTACATGTAGTTCTAGGTGAACTTCAATCAATAGACAGAGATATCCTAAAGTACGCTATAAACGAGCTAAAAAAGGGTACAGTCATGGAGGATGCTGAAGTATTTTTTGAGGAGGAGAAAGCAGAATTTAAATGTCTTAACTGTAATCATAAATGGGGTTTAAATAGTGTAAGGGAGCTAGTAAATCCTGATATTAAAGAATCTATACATTTTGTACCAGAGGTTGTACATGCCTTCATAAAGTGCCCTAAATGTGGTAGTTTAGACTACGAGATAGTTAAAGGTAGAGGTGTATGGATAAAGAGTATAACCATGTCAGGTGAGGATAGAAGATAATGAACACTATTGACCCTAGATACTCTATAATCCAGGATAGAGTGAAGAGTATAAGGAGGATTATAGGTTTTGCTAGTAGTAAAGGTGGTGTAGGTAAAAGTGTTATAGCTGTAATGACGTCAATTATCCTCAGTAGTAAAGGGTTTAGTGTAGGATTATTTGATACTGACTTTACCAATCCATCATGCCATATAATACTCAATGTTAAAGATACTAAACCAGTTGAAGATAAAGGTATAGTACCACCAGAAATTCATGGAGTTAAACTTATGAGTATAACCTACTATACCGGTGATAAACCACTACCATTAAGGGGGGTTGATATAACCAATGTAGTACTGGAACTACTAGCTATTACTAGATGGGGTTCACTAGACTTCCTAGTGGTAGATTTACCTCCAGGATTAAGTGATGAAATTCTTGACGTTATAAGGTTTATTAGGGAGATAGGTATGGTTATTGTTACAACACCATCAAAACTATCATTAACTTCAGCAAGTAAACTAATTAAACTACTAAAGTCTATTGGGAGACACATAGTAGGCGTTATAGTTAATGAGGTTTCACCAACAACCATAAACTTAGAGAGTGTAAAGTCCACTATAAACTCTATGGGTGTAGAG
>DQVH01000124.1 GCA_015661855.1 Desulfurococcales archaeon | reverse complement strand
GTTTAGCTTTAACTCAAGTTTTACTAGGTCACTTCTAGTAGCTATGTCGGGGTAGTAGTATACTCTAACTATAGTGCTATAGTAGTTACCTGCTTCGTCAACTGCTTTAAACTCTAATGGGTTTAACCCTATATCTAGTACCACTTTTACAGTGAATGTTCCATCAGGTTTAAGGCTTACCTTTTCACCATTAAACCATAGAGTAACTCCTCCAATAACTCTACCGTATATAGTTAGATCTCTAGTAAGTACTAGTGATCCATCAGCTATATTCTCTAACACTATTACTGGTGGTTTAGTATCTACTGTAAACACTATACTAACAGGTTTACCTATATTCCCTGAGATATCGATAGCACGAACTGTAATAACGTGTTTACCGTCTTCAAGTCCTGTTATAGTGTATGTTGGCTTATACGTTTTAATGTAGGGTGCTCCATCAATACTTATCTCATAGTATGCTATATCGGCACTTAATGGCTTAAACATGACTGTTACAGTACTGGTGTTTAATAGTGTACCATTCTCTGGATAAGCTATTGATATTGTTGGTGCAGTAACATCTCTATAAAGCTCTACAGTTAACCTAACAGTTACATACGTTGTTATACTCCTCCTATTAGATAGGACAATGTATACTCTATCACTGATGGGTATGTACCCTGTTGATACATTATCTACTCTTTCACTTGAGTATATTGCTTTAAATCCTACATTCTCCCTAAATAGCTTATACTGTTCTGGCTCTAGTATGTACGTGTCTATGTAGACTCCTTCAGTAAACTGTACATAGTATCTGTAATTGAATAGTCTATATAGTATGTCTATCCATGATGGTGGATTCTGTTCACCACCTAGAACTTTCACATCGACTTTAACATAGTCTTTAGATACAACATTGTAGTCTTCTATGGGGTGTGCTGATGCTATATGTGGTAGCTCACCAGGTATAATTACTGTGAAGTTGTATTCTCCACCAGTCTCTAAGTGTATTTGGAACATTGTACTACCAATTCTCGATGTAACTATAACTGTAAAGTTCTTAGTTCTACCAAGACCTAGCATTGGGAATCTTGCAATACCATCCATATCGGTGAATACGAATCCTGCAATAAGTGGGGCAGGAGCGTAGCCTGACTCTATAGCCCAGTGACTCCAAACTTCAACACGAGCACCATCAATAGGATTACCGTTGATGTCTAGTACTCTAAATGTTAGGTTTGCAAGCATCCCCTCAGGAGCATATGGTATAGGGGATCTCCATGGTGGATCGTACATTCCATTCTCTTCCCACTCTATTGGATAGCTAAAACCATCATCTTTATACCATCCTGCAAGTCCACGTGGTGGATCAAAGTATTCACGCCATGTACCATTTACACCTGAAGTACCTGATGAAGCATCTACGTGACGCCATGTACCATTATACCAGAAGTTATTGAACTGGTGGTCTTCAGCTATATTGACTACGTTAATAGTTGGTATAAGTACTGCTCTAGCAGCAACCTCGTATATTATTGCAAATTCACCACAGAATATAGTCCATTCAGGATCGTTAAGGTGTAGGTAGATATTGTACCAGCCGTAAGGCTTCCAATACTTAGTTCCACGATGCCACCAAGCACCTATATCAACTCTTAACCAGTAGTCAACTAGGTATGCTGCTTCATATAATGTTGAAGCATTAGCTACTCTATCTAGTAGTGAAACATTATATCTACGATCGTATGGTAGGAATGTCCTAAAGAAGTAACCTTTATACCTATCCGGCCAAGCCCATGGAGCAATTATGTACCTACTAAAGGTTACCAAGTACTTATAGTATATTTCTTTTGGTGCTTCTCTCCACCCACTCTCAGTTCTATACCTTAATGTACTATAGTCTTCATAGTCAACTATTTCAACGTAGTTTAGCTGTTTTGAGATATTGTATATGCTTATAGCGTTGAGTACGTATAGATGTGATCCATTTCTATCCATAAGCATCTTAAGGTTAGCTGGCCTATCAACAGCTATTGCGTATGCAACTTCATCAATATATGGCTCTGTCGTGTTTAGTATTAGCTTTGCATAGTGTTCTACATACTTAGTGTCAGTTTCGAGTACAGGTATAAAGTCGAGTGTTGGATAGTATGCTGGACCCCAGAACCAGTTAGCTAGTAGGTATTTCTCTGCTCCACTAGGCCACGGTCTAAACCATGGGTATATTGGTGAACCATAGTTTCTAACTAGGTATACTTTTCCATCCTCACATCCTATCAGTAAATCTATTATACCGTCTCCATTGACGTCTGCAACCTCTGGAGTAGCATAAGCTGATACCTCGATATTCTCTAGTGGACCCATATTAGACCATGATGGGTATCCTGCAGGTCTACCTGTAGACCTGAATAGGTATACTAGACCCTCCTTAACTCCTACGAGTAGGTATTCCGTATCGCCATGCCTGAATAGAGCTGGCTTTGAGTAGTTACCAACCCATACACCTTCATAGTGTGGTCCTCTACCATCAAGCCAGTCTTCAATCCATGCTGGGAAGTACTGTAGATCCTTAACCCACTTAGGTGATGCAGGTGTACCCTTATTGACGTAGCAGTATATTATACCTTCAGCACTCCCAATAGCTAAATCTAGATCACCATCGCCATCAACATCGTATAGGTATGGAGCTGCATAACCTCCAACACTTACACCAGCTAGATACTCAGTATCTAAACTCCATGATGGAGCTGTTTTCGTACCTACATTCCTGTATAAGATTAGTGAGCCATTTGCTAACCCTACAACTATATCTATAAGTCCATCACCATTAACATCACCTAGTGTAGGTGCTACATAGTCTAGAGTAGCATTAACTCCGAGATCTGCTGTAACATTTATTGTTATTAATGGTTTGTATAGTGGGTTGTTTACTGAACCCACGTTTACATAGACTCTCAATAGTCCAGATGACGAGCCTACAACGAGATCTACTAGTCCATCACCATTCACATCACCTGCTGCTGGAATACTCCTACCCTCAACACTTAAGTCCGCTTGAAGTAGTAGGTAAAACTGTCTCTCAAGTAGAGGCCTTATCCATTCCGGTACATGCTCTAAAGCCTCATAAGCTATTGGTGGTAGTTTAGGCTTACTAATAGGCTGATATACGATTTCACCTGTCGATGGATCTACCTCAACATAGTAGTATGCTCCAGGAGGAATAGTTACATCGAGAGTAATACTTGAAATCTTTTTAAGCCCCTCTGGAACGATACTGACATGTGAAGCTCCAATTGCCGGTATACAGCTAACAACCATTACTAGTAGTAATACCATAGACACATATCTAACTAGACTATTAGTAATACACTTAGAACTCATACCAGATAACCCCACTCATAAATAGTGTATACACTTTACTATCCCTGGTAGTGTTTAGGAAGGAGAATATAAGTGTTACTATTTTACCACCATTTAATATACTCAAGTTCCCCTCAACATACCACTGTAACACACCCATAAAAATGAGAGGACTAAAACTATCTGCTTGCTTACATACCCAGATTATCCTGGAAACCACAATAGCTTCTGAGTGTTTTGAAGAATTTAAGTTGCCCAATAGTTTGAACTCTAAGCTGTAAGGTAGCTAACAAAAATAATACCACTACTAAACATGTCTCTACCCTCCACCAATCTACACCAACTACTATGAGAACGCTTTTAAACAACACTCACTACATATAATACCCTAATAGCTCACACCAATAACCTTAAAATTAAAAATATAGCAACCATGCTGTGTAAAGTTATAGTATAAAGGAATCATCACCTATAGAGGAGGAGTATTTACAGTCGGAACATACCATACACAATAAATAAGGGATTACCAGTGATAGGTCTTCCAAACATTAAAAGTAAGGTAAAGGAGAGTAACATTATAACTATAAACTTTGAAGAAGAGTACACGCAACCCCATGTAAAGGAGAAGTTGAAATTTAAACAATACCCTAGAGAGGTAATGAATATTTTGAGATTAGGAGGGCTAATAAAGTACCTTAAAGGGAGGGCTAAGGGGAGGCATGTTTGGCGTTAATTCTAAAGATGATTTTGTTAATATTCTTCTCTTCAACAG
>DQVH01000088.1 GCA_015661855.1 Desulfurococcales archaeon | reverse complement strand
TGTAGCTAGAACACTACCCCTCTCCTCAATAAGCTTAAGTATTTCAGCAAGTATATGATCCAGAATAGGTTTACCCTTGTAAACTAAGAATACTTCAACTTTAACATTAACATCTTTCCCAAAAATCTAAACCCCTCATCAATTTTAGCTTAGACTTCAATAAAACATATAAGTCTACTCTAAACCAGCTTAAACCAGTCTAGTACAGCTACATTGTAATTTAGGGGTGCCCGGTGATATAGGTAATGGCGGAAACAAGTATTCACCTTTTAGAGCGTATTGCTGGTGAAGCTAAACTAATAGTATTTCATGATGGATCTAAGGTAACTGATACATTCTTCTTAACTAGCACTCCTGTGAGGGGTTTCGAAAGAATTGTTTTAGGCAAGAACCCGCTCTTTGTTATAGAAGCTGTTAAACGTATATGTGGTATATGTCATGCAGCACACGCTATTGCAGCTGCTGAAGCATTTGAAGACGCTATGGGTATAACGTCTCCACCTAATGGTAGAATACTACGTGAAGTTATAGGGCTTATAAATAGAGTTCAAAGCCATATAACTCATTTAGCGTTAATACTACCAGATCTAGTTGAACCAAGCAATCTTAACACACTACTAATTGAATGTATGAAGCTTTTAGGAGCAGTTAACGAGGTAATGACACGTATAGGTGGTGCACCAACACATCCAACTAACATCACTATTGGTGGTGTACTTAAAGCACCAACAGAAGCTGCATTGAAAGAATCACTACGTAGAATTGGAGATGTAAGAAAAAGGTATTCAGTACTCCAGGAGAATATACTGAGCAGCATGAATAACTCTGAAAAAATAAACCTACTGAAAAAACATACTATCCCAGATAATATAGGATTTCTAGCTTCACACCTATTCTATGGAGACAAGTATACTATAAATGTTAAGTATGTGAATGTAGTTCGCTACGAGAAGTATAAAGGCTCAAGTGTAAGTGGTGAGTACAAAACTACATCAATGATAGCTCTTTACAATAAGCACGTAGTTGAAGTTGGACCTAGAGCTAGACTATCCCTCTTTAGAGAATTCAATAATCGTAGCCTTATAGCTCTCCAAATAGCTAGGTTTATTGAAATCGATATAGTACTCCAACGTATAACTGAACTACTAGAACGAGTTAGTCTTACAGCACCTGTTAGAAGTATAGTAATGGCGTACGGTTATGGTAGAGGGGTTGGTGTCTATGAAGCCCCCAGAGGTATTCTCATACACTTAGTTGAACTAGGTAGTGAAGGTAGAGTAAAACAATACCATATAGTAGTCCCAACAATGTTTATAATCCCTGTAATAGAACATACACTACGTGGACTACCAGTTAAAATAGTTGATGTTATACCGCGACTCTTTGACCCATGTATTCCATGCTCTACACACCTTATAGAGGTTTAGAGGGATGAAGCTTAGAGTCCTCTTACTTGATATAGGTGGGTGTGAGGGCTGTTCAATAGCTGTTCTTAGGTCACTACCCACTCTACAACCAAATATTGATTTACATTCACAATACCTGGGTAATCTAGATTTAAACACGAAATACGATATAGCGTTTATTGCGGGATCTATTTGTATAAATGATAAAGAAGCTATAGCTAAGTTGAAGAGAGTTCGTGAAATCAGTGAAATTGTTATAGCATTTGGCTCTTGTGCATCCGTAGGTGGCATAACTAGGTTCTGTCGAGGAGGTCAAGAACCTAGACCTGAGCATAGAGTTTTCCAGACAATTAATAGTGTAATTGAAGTAGACTATGCTATACCTGGATGCCCTCCAGCACCACAAACAGTTAATGCTATAGTGACAAGCCTCATTAAGGGTATAGGGCCATTCTTAAAAGTATTTGCTGCACTAGCTAAGGTAAAGAAGCTTAGTGGTTTCGATCTACTAGACGATGTAGTGTTAACAGGTCTTTGTGTCGGTTGTGGTGCATGTATTCTCTCATGCCCTACAGACGCACTTCAAATGATTGATAGAAGACCCGACTTAATAGTTGAAAAATGTATAAGATGCGGAACATGTTATGTAAGGTGTCCTCGTGCAACTCAAATCCTCCTAACTAGATATCCCTCTAAAGTTAAAGTATTAGCACGTGGGGTGTAGGTTTTGTCATTTGTATCTCTCGATAAACCTCTAGGAGACTACGTAGATATAGTCTTAGCTAGAGCTATAGATGAAACTATAAGGAGGCAGAGGATAGCAAGTGGAGGTGCTGTAACAGCACTTTTAACATTTATGCTTGAACGAGGCTATGTTGATGGTGTTGTAGTAGCTAAGAGAGTTCACGGGCTTCAAGCAGAACTTGTTATAGCGAAGAGTAGGAGGGAGATATTAGAAGCTGCAGGTAATAAATGGAGTGTACTACCATACACTACACGTCTTCGTGAAGCTCTACATGACGAATCCCTTAAGAGTATAGCATTAGTAGGTTTACCCTGCCAAGCACAATTCTTATGGCAGATGAAAACATATCCACTACTAGAGACAGATTTTGTCTCTAAAATATACTTTATCGTTAGCTTATTTTGTTTAGGAACTTTTGCAACAGAAGCGTTCATAGACCTACTCAAACTTAAATATGGACTAAAACCTGAGAAAATCAGTGCCGTAAGTCTTGAAAAGAACTATATAAAAATTTCATACAATAAATCTGAAAAACGAATACCATTAGCAGAGCTACTACCCTACATACAGACAGGATGTCTTACATGTTCCGACTATGCGGGTGTATTCTCAGATATATCAGCAGGGTTAAGTGAAAACTATCCAGGATATACAGTACTCATTTTAAGATGTGAGAAAGCAGTTAAACTAGTTAATGAAGCTAAAGCTAACGGCTATATTGAAGTAGAGAAGGCAAACTTGGATGTTATTGAGGAGATAGAGACTAAAGCTAGAGGTAAAATAGTTAGAGCTACAAGATACATGAGCTTACTACTATAAAATAAATCAGCAACCAAACATAGAACGCTATAAGGTCTAGTTTTAGAGTTAACTCTTCTCAGACTAGGTGTTGCTCCTCATCAATCAGTACCGGCTGTACTCATCACCTAGATAGCTCTTAGTAATAGAGAAATATAAATATTTACGGATAACATTATACAAATACTGATTATCTATCAAAATACTAGGAGATACTGGCTCCCCCAGAACTATTGTGAGGGTTTAAATGATTTGAAGATATTAGTAGTAACAGA
>DQVH01000107.1 GCA_015661855.1 Desulfurococcales archaeon | reverse complement strand
TAATCCGAAAGATATACCTAAACAAATAACTATTGGGCGTGACGGATTAATTGTTGAAAGGGGTATCTTTAAAGGACTCCTTCTACCACAAGTACCTGTTGAGTATGGATGGGATACTAAAACATTCCTAGCAGAAACATGTATGAAAGCAGGATTACCACCAGATGCATGGCTACTTGAGGGAACAAAAGTATACAAGTTCCAAGCACTAATATTTGCTGAAGAGGAGCCTAGGGGGAGGATTATACAACGAGATTTAATGAAAGAGTTGAAGGAGAAACACAAAGAATAATCATATATGTTCCATTAATTATACCATTAAGTAAAAATAAACTACTATACTCAAAAAGTATATATAAAGGCGCTATTGGTGTAAGAGTATCTAAAGGATTAGTATTAACAGTTAACATTAAACGGAAGACAAGCTCACACTTAAAGAATCTACTAAAAAATATTAAGTTAAAAGAGAATTACATTAAACATAACAGTGATGTTATAGTGTATTGTGAATTACCCTACAATATATGTTATGCTAGTGAAGCATTAACTTTCGCACTAAACATTCTAGAGGGTATAGTTAAGATTAGTTTAAACAGTAATTACAGAGGGCGAGTACCAGAAATATATAAGATTAAGGGGTCTATTCTGTTTAGTAATTACGGTTTAACATTAGAAAATGAAAGTGAGTATATTCTAGTTACTACATCGTACTTTAAGAGTTGGGATAGTATAGTAGGTAATCCTATATTTAGGGATTGCTGTGAAATTGTATCGCTACTTAATAGTAGGCTAACGGCTATCGTTAAGAGAAGGTATTTACTAGAGTTTCTTGAGGAGTTAGGTGAGAGTGTAGATTTAGAGAACACTATTGTCTCAGAGTTATTCGATGAACCATACATTATCTATTATGGTTAGTTTATGTAAGGTCTCCACAAGTACAAAATACCTCATACAGTATGCTATGAAGCTCCTCAAGTCCCTCAGATTTTAAAGCTGATAGTTTAACTAGTCTTATTGATTGAGATGCCTTCTCAATAATCGATATAACATCCCCAATAACTTCAGCTAAAAGACCTCTCTCTAAAACGTTTATACACTCCCTCAACTTTGACGGGTTCTTAACTATTACCTCTGGAAGCGTTAAATCACCTACTTTATCAACCTTATTTACTACTGGGACTACTGGAACTTCAAATTTAGACTGAATAAGTATACTCATAAGCCATAACGTAATAAGATCACTAACTGATGTAACTAACTCTCCATCAACAATGTAGACTACAACAACACTACCAAGCTTCCTAAGTCTCCTCATAAACTCTCGACCAGTATCCCTAAATACGAAAATCTCCATCTGACCCGGTGTATCAATTAATACGTAATCGTAGTCTTCACTAAACGGTTTTGATGAGAAAATCTCATCCAAGTACTCTAAGATAAGCTCTCCAGACTTTATAAATGCAGCATTAGGTCCCAAATTGTACTTTATCATTAAATCACTTAACGTAAATATCCTTCTTATATCGAAGTCAGGATTATACGGAAGTTTATGTACTCCAGGATCTAAATTGACTAAAGCTACAGTAAACCCATTCCCTCTAAGCCACTTACTATAACTCCATGTTAATGTTGTTTTACCACAACCTGCAGTACCAACAAATACCACATACAATTATATCAACCCCCTAATCACTATCATTTATAGTAAACTTTTAAACACAATATATATTTATAGTGTGATGGTGGTACTGTATGAGCTGTAGTAGAGGGATTAATGCTGTAATTGTAGGTTATCGGAGAGGCAGTAATACACAGTATCCTAATAGGGTACTACTCAGAGTTGTAGATGAAAATGTTATTCCACATAGTCTTATAGGTAGAAAGGTTATCTATAAAGATAGGTATGGTAATGTCTATCGAGGTAAAATACTAAGTGTTCATGGTAGGGGGGTTAATAGAATACTTATAGCGTCATTTAAGCCCAATATTCCCGGTCAAGCTATAGGTGATTCAGCTATAATACTACTCCAGTAAAACTATGCTTCAATTTTAGAGCTAGCCTACTCTCTTTAACTGTTTACGGTACATTTCAATTATCTCTTTAACTGTAGTTGCATCTTCAGGTTTCTTATCGGGTCTCCACCTAATAAACCTTGGGAATCTTATTGCTAAACCTGCATTAGGCTTTAACTTACCCCAACCACATGTGTGTAGTGGTGATAGTGTTATTTCAGCACCAATAACCTCCATTACTACTTCCGGTATAAACCATACATCAGCTTTCATTTTTGAATCTACACGTGGATGCTTATGATCTATAATTAGGTTTTTAAATATTTCAGGCATTTTAGCTAACTCTTCATCTGTAAAGCCACTACCAACTTTACATACTGTTTTGAACGTATCTGTTTCCGGATCATATGCTGCTGCTAGTAGAGCACCATAAGTTCCAGCTCTCCTACCTCTACCATAGAATGCTCCAACAACTACTAGATCTACAGTATCTATCATTTCACTCTTATAGTCACGTTTATACTTAATCCATAGCCAGCCTCTAGCACCAGCCTGGTATATAGCGTTAGAGTGTATAGCTTTAGCTACAACACCTTCACATCCCTGTTCTACACATGATAGGAAGAATTCCTCTAACTCCTCAGGATTATCAGTTATTATGTGTTGTGCTAGTTTAAAGTTTTCAGTTTCCTCAATAATCTCTTTAAGTTTCTTATGTCTCTCAAGCATAGGTTTATCTAGATACTCTTCTCCATCACAGTATAGTAGGTCGAATAGTAAGACTACTACAGGATACTCCTTTACTGCTACATGTATATCGTGTTTCCTTTTTCTATGCATTAACTCCTGGAATGGTCTAAACTCTCCTGTTTCAGGATCTATAGCTACTATTTCACCCTCCACTATAGCCTCTCTAGCTTTAATACACTTTCTAGCATACTCTTGAACGTCAGGATACTGTCTTGTTATATTTTCTAGTCTACGTGAGAATATTATTATTTCATCTCCACGTTTATGTATTTGAGCACGTTCACCATCATACTTACATTCTACAAGTGTTTTACCACCAGTCTTCATAAGTATCTCTTGAGGTGAACTAAGTCTCTCAGCTAGCATTGGCCTTATAGGTCTACCTACTTGAATTCTTATCTTCTTTAGTGCATCAAGACCTTCACTAGCTAGAATTTTAGCTACATAGCCTAAATCTGATGTTATATTATAGGCTTTCTCAATTATCTGACGTGTCTCCTTAGCTCTACCATAGTATATTGCTAAAGCATCCATTATTGTTGCATCAGCAACACCAAGTCTAAGTCTACCCTCAACTATTCTAACAATATATTTTGCCTCTTTAGGTGATGCATCGTGAAGTAGACCACTAAGAAGTTTAACTTTAAGATCCTGTGATCCAGGGCCTTGAGCTTTAGCTATCTTATCTAGTGTTTCGTAAACCTTTGAAACAGTAAGTTTAGCCTCCATAGCTGTACCAAAGAAGGTAATTAGTGATGTTTGTCTCCTCCGCATTTTCAAGTTTTCAACAGCTTTACCTAAATCACCAACACGTTTAAACTCCCTCTCAACAACCTTCTCCGAGAAACCTGTAGCAATAGATATAGCTCTTATTAGAAGCCTTTCACCAATACCTAGCTCAGGCATACCCATCCAGTCAGGATAAAGCTTCCCCATCATAAGGTATATAACCTTATCAATAACTGTAGCTGGTGTCTTCTTAAACAATTCTATAAGGTATATTACCATATCCGTTCTCTTAGTTGTTGACTCAAGCTTCTCAAATATGTTTGCTACAGTACTAAACTCTAAATCCCTACTCGTCATACACTCTACCCCCATTATAGTCTACTTTATAGAGTAGCTTATAAAGGGGTGTGCCTTTACTGAGAATTGCACTCCAGTAGTAAACTGGTATTCAGTTTAAATATTAGGAAGCGTTAAGGAGTATATGTAGAGTAGACTACGTGATGATTACCCGGCAAGATTGACCATAACGGGATGATAGCTCAAAGTTACGCTGAATCCTATCTACTCTTACGTTTTACCCTCTCATACATTTTCTCAAGAGTCCACTTAATAGCACTCTTTAACTCAATCTTTCTCCTCTCATCACTTACATTTATAAGCCTTATCTCCCTAATCACCCCATTCTCTTCATCAATTTCATAATCAAACGCTTGATCTGGTAGTATTAGCCCTTTCTCAACAGCCTCCTTATCCTTCCTCTTCAACCTCTCAAGTATTCTATTTATAAGGAATGCTCTAAACGGTGGAGTATTAACATCTAAATCTACTAGTGGTATAACTCTTATCTCATTTTTACCGATATAGATGTCAGCAATATGTTCACCACTTGTAGTCTTTAATGGTAGAACTTCCTCACCTGGTTTAGGAACTCTCATCTCCCTTGATAATACCTTTTTAGATAGAACTCCGGACTCTATAAAACTTAATAGTAGTTCTAAGTATTCAAGTTCCTTCTTTAACTGAGATATCCTTTCCTCAAGATACTTTTTAAGTTCATCAATTTTATCCTTAGACTTCTCAATCACCCTAGACTCACTTGTCATTATAAACACCATTCACAGTTAATACTATTGTATTCTAGATTATTTAAGGGTATTTAGGAGGATTTAGTCTTGAAACTTCTAGCAACATTAACTATTACTTTTAGTTTCTCTAAACTTAACCTATATGCATCCTCTAAACTCCTAGTAGTAGCTCTTAGAGCTGCAAAACCGCAATCCGGTGTCACTATATTTACTCTATTACCGAACCTTTCTACTAGTAATGTTAGTAGTTTCATAGTTTCATTGTAGCTTTCAATAACTGGGTTTTTAGAGCTTACAATACCTGGACTTAAAATCTTATCATACTTTTCCAGTAAATCCCTTCTAATAGTGTTTATGTTTTCTGGTGTCCCCTTAAACTCATGGCTTAAAACCTTTAATGATGGTATTTGACATAGTATTTCGTGTAGTTTTGGAGGTATTCTTCCACAAACATGTATACCTGTTAGTGTATCTCTAGGGATACTCTTGAATATGCTATCATATAGTTCTATGAGTTCATCAACAGTATAATTGAATAATATTCTTCTAGCACCAACAATGTTAGTTAGTATTGGTTCATCTAGAACTATAAATCTATAGCCTAAACTATATGCATACTTCACTATGTTAACTACATACTCTTTGAGAAAGGATAGTAGGATTTCCTTACAGTTTACTACTGTAGCCCAAATACTTCTAGATGGATCATCAATGTATATTTTTGATGCAATAGTAAATACCCCGGTAATAGGGGCTCTCCACGATTTAAACCTGTATTTAGCTAGGATATTCCTAGCATACTCTATATCAACAATGCTGACTTGTGGAGGTTTAGATTCTAATAGGGTATCGGTATTAGCTCTGTAGTGTTTCCCCTCCCTATATACTAGTTTAGCTTTCTCTAATGGTTGAACATATACTTCAATAAAGTCTCTTAGTTGAGGGTATGGTGGTATATCAATACCTATTTTAGCAAGATCATGTATGATTCTCTCTATATTCTCTAAACTATACTCTAATGGGAAACTACCAATATGACTTGTAATAACTTTATCAGATAGTGTTTCTAACTTCATACTATCCCACCATACACTCTCTAAAGAGGAACACTCATTAAGCCTAATAAGCATAATTCTTATGGTTTTCTAAACGTAGAGGATATACTAGGTGTACTCACAGTTGAAACTAAGTATATATAGGTTTACTGATCTAGATAGAACATTTGGTATTGTTGAATTTGATGAATCAGAGTTTAATATTTTAGAGAGAAAACTATCAATCGGTAGTGAATCTCTCCTCGAAAAACTTAAACAACTCTTTAACTACGAGATTAAGTGCTTCAAATATGCTACTGGGAGAATGTTCTGTAATGGATGTTGGTACACCTTCTACTATATAGGTGTAGAGCTTAACGACTATAGAGAGTACATATTTGAAGTGTACCCTTTATCAATGCTCGTTATAGCTAACACTGACGTTAATGATACAAGGGAAATAATAATATGTTTTGCTAAACAATTTATTGGGGAGAAACTCAAACTACCTAGAGGTAAACTTATTGGATTATAGTGTAAAAGCTAAAAATACTATTTATAGTAGTCTCGTTAATTCCACTATATCGTCTATTACATAGTCTGCTATAGACTCACTATCCGTTCTCAATCTACCCCTTCTAATGTATACTGTTATTAGTCCTACACGTTTAGCTCCCTCAATATCTGATGATAGTGTATCACCGACCATTACACACTCTGAAGGGGTTAAGTTGAATTCCTTTACAGCTTTAAGGAATGGTTCTGGATCGGGTTTTTGCTTCTCAGTGTCTTCACCTGCTACTATTACTAAATCAAAGTATCCCATTAAGCCACTTCTCTTTATACGTGTCCTCTTCATACTATGTAGGCCATCAGTATTAGTTATAATGCCAAGCTTGTAACCCTTCGACTTTAAGTATTTAAGTGTATACTCGACATTACTGAATGGTTTTGCCTTCATTATTTCAGACCAGTAGGCTAATGTAACCCTATTTAACTCCTCACTTGATAGAGTGGTAGGAATATTTAGCTCCCTTAATATAATCTTCCACCACTCATTCCTATCTACAAGTGTTGTCTTAGCGTATCTACGTTCAACACTAAAGACAAGGTCGAGTAATATGTTATAACTTACCTCAATACCCTTCCCCCTAAGAATATTCTTAAGTGTTAGAGCAGCCATTTCACATGCTCTCCCCAATACCGAATCGTAGTCAACTAGTGTTCCATCGAAATCAAAGAATACCGCTTTAATCATACCCATAACCCACTATACTTATATTACTACGTTCCCAACTTATAGGTGAATAGAGGGTTATTATTTTATCTACTCATAGTATAAGGTGTACGGGTTATGGTTAGGATTGAAGTTAAGAAAGACCAATATAAACTTCTCCATCCACGACCAGTATATGTTATTGCTGCAGGTAGGTTTGATAAAGAAGTTAATGTCATGGCTGCATCATGGGTCTCACCAGTTTCCGATGAACCACCAAAACTAGCCTTAGCTATGTGGAAGGGTAATTACACGTATAATTTAATTGAGAAGTATGGTGAGTTTACAGTTAACATTATGTCATCTAATGATATAGACAAGATATTCTATGTTGGATCTGTTAGTGGCAGAAATATCGATAAACTAGCTAGTGTTAAGTGGAGTATTGCTAAGGGTAAGAAAGTAAATGCACCATACATTACCGAATCTATGGGCCATATTGAGTGTACTGTCACAAATAAAGTAGACTGTAATGAGGAGGTCCTGTATATTGCAGATATAGTTTATGCTGAAGTTGAAGAAAAATATTATAATGTAAGGTATGGTTGGGATTTAAGAGTAGCTTTAATACCATTACATGTTGTTGGTAAAGCCTTTACAAAACCTGAAAGTAAGTTTGTATTTGCAAAAAGTATATCGTTGACCAGAAAAAAGTAGGAGAGAAGAAAGAAAGTAGAATACTTAAACTACCTATACCTCTTCAGCTTCCTCAATATAGCTTCAGCAGCTACATGTAGTGGATCATAGACATCAGATACTTTTGGTGTATAAGCTATATCGATATCAAGTATATCACTAACTCCCATACGATTCTTTATTATCGTTGAGGCCATATTTAACTCCTTTTCAACACCATACTCTCCAATTACTTGTACTCCGAGAACTCTACTACTATCGGCGTCAACTATTAGCTTTACCGTTATTCTTGTTGAGTCTCTATAGAATTCAGGTTTAACCCATGTAGATACTGTAGTTGAGATTACGTTAAAGCCTGCTGCTGAAGCTTCATCACTTGTTAACCCGACTCCACCAAAATAGAACCATGGTGTATGTACTATAATGTTCTTTATTGCACCTGGAAATACAGCGTTACCTCCAGCAGCATTAATTCCTGCAACTCTACCCTCTCTAAAAGCTACACTAGCTAACTGTAGAACTGTAGGTTTTCCTGTGATTAAATCTTTAACTTCAACTATATCTCCTGCCGCATATACGTCTTTAACTGAAGTCTCCATTCTATCGTTAACCCTGACTAAACCTCTCTCAGTAATCTCTACTCCAATCCTTTTAGCTAGTGTTGTGTCAGCTACCATACCAATGGTAAAGACTACTGCATCGGCATCGTAAACCTCGCCTTTACCGGTTACAACCTTCTCAACACTATCCTTACCCTTTATTTCAGCAATAGTATCCTCAGTAACAACCCTTATCCCCCTCTCTCTAAGCATTTTCGTAATTTTCAATGACATATCACTATCCAGTATTCTACCAGCAATATACTTTGTCATTTCGACTAGTGTTACATTTAATCCCCTCTTAGCAAGAGCTGATGCAACCTCTACTCCAATAGCTCCTCCACCAACAACTACTACTCTATTTGAACTCTTTACCCACTTGTCAAGTTTTTCACCATCTTCAACAGTCTTAATCGTGAATACGCCCTCTAAATCTAAACCTGGTATACCTCTTGGTAATCTAGGTTTAGATCCTGTAGCTAAAATTAGTTTATCATATTCAATTTTTAGTTCACTACCATCTTTAACTCTTCTAGCATACACAATCCTATTATTGTGATCTATATCATATACTTCTGTACCAGTATATACAGTTAAACCTGGCATTTTTACTGCAGACTCTCTAAGCTTATCCCAGCTATCAATAGTTCCCGCTAGAACGTCAGGTATAGAGCATGGATGATATACAGCGTAACTACGTTTCTCAAAAGCTACAACTTCAGCTCTTCTATTAACAAGTTTTGCGTATGATGCTGCTGTCATACCAGCAGTACCATAACCTATAACGACTATTCTCACGAATAGATCTACCCCTTAGGCAGCTTTGAGGATTAGTTAACTTTATTTCCTATTAAATGTTTCAGCTCACGGCCGTGATCATCACATTTCAGACTGACATGCACTCATCACTTACTCGTGTTTAACTATACTACTCTAACACCTATAAGTTCTCCTCCAGCATACCTAACTATATTCTGAACTACCTTATCTAGAGCTTCACGTACTAGACTCCTGTTAACCCCTGATACACCACATGATATGATTAGTATATTCCTTGTACTCTTGGTCACCTTTGTAAATTCACTATCTCTATGTGGGTATACGTGTAGTATCTTCTCATTGTCAGCTAGTACTATTTGACCACTATCTAACACTTCTACGCTACCACCTATAGGATGAAATACTTCACCACTTCTAGACATTCTAAGGTATAGTACTTCACCTTTAATTTTATCTAAGTCATATATCCCAATAGGTATTAATGTCTCTACGCTAACAATGTTACCTATATCGACAACATTGTTTATGAATGGTATATCTAAGCCTCTAAGTATTCTACGTATAAGAGCTTCACTACTAGGTCTCTGCTTTGTAGGGTCGATACCTATACTCCAATAGAACCTTCTATAAGCCTTAACTATAGGGTTCTCTTTGAGAGATTCTAGAGTGTATGTTGATAGAATTTTCCTCTTAACACTCTCATAGAGCTTACGTATCTCACTACTAGACTCTTTAACTGTAACCCCTACTACCTGAGCATATGCTATAAATACGCCCTTAGCTTTAACATCACTTAACACTATAATATCCCTTATCATTTAGACACCTATAGAACACTACTATAAAGGTAAATTTATTGTTTCTACTATACTGAGATTATAGTGTGGTATATGTTATGTCGATAATTAGAGTAGAATATGGTAGAGAGAAATACGATTTCACATTAACACTATACCCATCATTCAATTATGTATTTTTTGAGCAAGTTAGTAGAGATAAGTGGGTTAAAAGGTATGGTGATATAAAGTTAACTCTCAAAGTCGATAGAAGAGGGTTTATTGAGGTTAAGTGTACCGATAACTCTAAACTAGACTATGAATACGTACTCGATATAACTGGGTTATGGTTTAACCCACTAGAATACTACGATAAACTACCTAGAAGTATTAGGAGTAGACTAGAACGTATAATTGAAGTATACAGTTGTTTAAGACTTTCAATAAATAGAGTTGAGAGAGACTACATACTCGTATCGGTAGCTCTATCCCGTAGAACAGACTTCCATAGAAATACTGTTAGATGGTGTAGAAGAATATTCAGTACAATCAAGGATATAGGTGATATACTAGGTTTGAACTTAGAAAGTATAGCTACAAGCTATCAGGTTAAACAGTTAAATGAGATATTGAGAGGCTACTTAGAGTTAAAGAGTGTCATAGACAAGTACTATAGTGAATGTAATCTAGCAAGTTTAAGAAGGACCCTACTAAGAATAAAATGGTTTGGTGTAAAATCAGCTGACGCATTTATACTGTTCTCCTCAAGAATGACGCAAAGTACTCCATGTGATATACATTTTCAGAGATTTACTAAACGCTTACACCTAGTAGATTATAAGCATATACCTAGTAAGAGTTTATGCTCTAAATATTATTGTGATGTTTGCCCTCACACATCTAGCTGTCTATATAGTCTGTCAATTAAATACTTTAAATCACTTAGTGGATGGATTCAAACAGTAGCATATGTTCATGACAAAGAGTATTGTAGTAAGGGTAGATGTTTAGAGTGCCCCCTTAGAGTTGAATGTAGTTTACCAACCCCTCATAAACTCTAAAACCCTATCATCCACTCTACCCTTAACAACATCTGCTATTGCCTGGTCAAGTATATCTACTCCTCTATCCAGATCCTCAAGTGTTATTGTTAGTGGGGGTATTATCCTAATAACGTTACCATACTTACCTATAGTCATAGTTAGTAAGCCTAACTCCCAAGCCCTCCATACAATCTTTAATGCAGCTTTCCTATCAGGATTAAGAGAGTACTTGTCTTTAACTATGTCAACACCGTATAGTAAACCTAAACCCCTAATATCACCTACAATATCATGTTTATCCTTTAACTCTAAAAGTCTTTTACGTAAGTATTCACCCTTTCTTTTAGCCTCTTCAACTAAATTATTTCTCTCAATGTATTCTATGTTAGCTAATGCTGCTACACAGGATAATGTATGACCGGCCATACTAGTCATTTCAGCATAGCCCTCCCATCGATCCATTATTTCAGCTCTACCAATAATAGCTGATAGTGGTAAACCTCCACCTAGAGATTTACCTAGAACTATTAGGTCAGGCTCGATGTTAAAGTAGTTTACAGCAAACCAGTATCCAACTCTACCTAGTCCTGTCTGAATTTCATCTACTATTAATGGTATATTGTACTCACTACATAGACTTCTCAACTTCACAATGTACTCTCTTGGTGGAACTATTACACCAGCATCACCCTGTATAGGTTCAAGGAATACTCCAGCTACATTGTCAGGATCTACAACATACTGGAGTAGATGTTCTAGTGTAGAGAAGCATGCTATACCACACTCAGGGTAGTGTTGTTTCATAGGACACCTTAGACAGTCGGGAAAGTAGGAGTAGTATACTGATGGTACTAGTGGTTCAAGACCTCTACGCATACTACTAGTTACAGGTGAAATAGCTGTTGAAGCATATGTTGTTCCATGAAATGACCCATAAAACGATATAAGTATACTCCTCTTAGTAGCTGACTTAACACATTTAATTGAGAAGTCCAT
>DQVH01000077.1 GCA_015661855.1 Desulfurococcales archaeon | reverse complement strand
GATAAATTTGATGAAGTATGGAGAAAGCCCAGAGGATTAGACAATAAAATGAGACTTAAACTTAAAGGTTATCCACCAGTAGTTAGTGTGGGTTATAGAGGACCGAAACTAGTTAGAGGACTCCACCCAACAGGTAAGGAGATAGTGATAGTCCATAATGTTAAAGAGCTAAGTAAAGTTGATAAGGAGAAACATATAGTCTATATTGCAAGTACTGTAGGTAAGAAGAAGAGACTTGAAATTATGAAGAAAGCTGAAGAGTTAGGTATTAAAATAGCTAACCCATTAAGGATGGAGGAGAGGTGAAGGTAGACTATGGATCTCTCACTACAGAAGAGACTAGCAGCTGAAATCCTTGGTGTAGGTGAGAGTAGAATATGGATTAACCCTGAAGAAGCTGAACGTGTAAGTGAGGCAATAACAAGAGAGGATATTAGGAAGCTTATAAAGGAGGGTGTAATAAGGGTAAAGCCTGAACATAGTAATAGTAGGGGTAGGTGGAGGAAACTACACGAACAGAAAAAGAAGGGTAGGAGGAGAGGTCCAGGTAGTAGGAAGGGTAAAGCAACAGCTAGACTAGATAAGAAGGAGGCATGGATGAATAGAGTTAGAGCTCAAAGGAAACTACTTAAAACATTAAGAGATAAAGGTGTCATATCTAGAAGGGACTATAGGAGACTCTATAGGCTAGTTAAAGGTGGAGTATTTAAGAGTGTAGCTCAGTTAAGAGCATACATTAAAGAACATATACTACAGAGGTAAAGAACTCTATGGCTAGAGGGCCTAGATATAAAGTTAAGTTTAGGAGGAGAAGAGAGGGTAAAACAAACTATTATAAAAGGTATAAAATGTTACTATCCGGTAAGCCTAGACTAGTAGTTAGGAAGACCAACAACTACATAATAGTTCAGGTTGTTATAGCTAAACCCGAAGGAGACTACACTATAGCTGCTGCTCATAGTAAGGAGTTAGTTAAAAAGTTTGGTTGGAAAGCATCAACACATAACACGCCAGCAGCATACCTTACTGGACTATTAGCAGGCTTTAGAGCATTAGAGAAGGGTATTAAGGAGGCGATACTCGACATAGGCTTGCATAGAGCTGTTAAGGGCGCAAGAGTCTTCGCAGCATTAAAAGGTGCACTAGATAGTGGACTAAAGGTACCACACAGTCCCGAAATACTACCCGAAGACTACAGGATTAGGGGTGAACACATAGCCTCATGGGCTAAAAAGCTGAGTGTAGAGAACCCAGACTTCTATGCAAGACAGTTCTCTAGATATCTCGCATCAAATATGCCACCAGAAAATCTACCCTCCCACTTTGAGGAAGTAAAATCTAAAATTATTCAGGCTTATTCCCATATAACTGGTAAATAGTGGGGGTATGAGACTATGGCATATACTACAGAATCTATTGAGGAGTGGGTTCCTAGGACGAGAGTAGGTAGATTAGTTAAGGAAGGTAAGATAACATCACTTAAAGAACTCTTTGAAATGAACTTGAGAATTACAGAACCGGAAATAGTTGACTACCTACTCCCCGAACTGAAACATGAAGTACTCGATATATCAATAGTTCAGAAACAAACTGATGCTGGAGAGGTTTCAAGATTTAAAGCAGTTGTAGTAGTAGGTAATATGGACGGCTATGTCGGTATAGGTGCAGGTAAAGCTAAACAGTTAAGATTTGCTATACAGAAGGCTATACAGAATGCGAAAATGAATATTATACCCGTTAAGAGGGGTTGTGGTAGCTGGGAGTGTATGTGTAACGAGCCACACTCAGTACCATACGTAGTTAGAGGTAAGAGTGGTAGTGTTGTAGTAGTTTTAAAACCTGCACCTAAAGGTATAGGTTTAGTAGCAGGAGATGTAGCTAAGAGAATACTAAAATATGCTGGAATAAGGGATGTATGGACATTCACTCTAGGACATACAAGGACAACATATAATTTCGCTATGGCAACATATGAAGCACTAAAAAGAACATACTACTTCGTAACACCTGAAGACTGGACTAGAAGTTGAAGTGAGGGCTGAACAGTAGTGGCAGTTTACGCTATAATTAGAATTAGAGGTACAGTAGATGTACCACCCGATGTAGAGTATACACTTAAACTCCTAAGGCTACACAAGAAATTCCACTGTGTACTCTACCCTAGTAACTTACCAGGAATTGATGGTATGCTACATAAAGTTAAAGACTGGGTAACATGGGGTGAAATAGATAAGGAAACACTAGTAAAACTATTAAGAATTCGAGGTAGAATACCTGGAAACAAGCAATTAACAGATGAATACGTAAGAGAGAAGTTAAAGCTAAAGGGCGGTATTGAGGAGTTAGCAGAGAAAATTCTCAAAGGCGAAATACAGTTACACAAAATAGAAAATATTATAAAACCCGTGTTCCGCCTTCACCCACCTAGAGGGGGGTTTAAGAAGAGTACTAAGAAGCCATATAAATCTAATGGTGAATTAGGGTATAGAGGTAAAGAGATAAATAAGTTAATTGAGAGAATGCTGTAACTCAGGGTGTATAAGTTATGGTTGTTAGGAGAAGGAAGAAATCGAGAAAGTATAGAGGTTCTAGAACTCACGGGTATGGTAGAATAGGCCAGCATAGAAAGTCAGGTTCTAGAGGAGGATTTGGTGCAGCTGGACTACACAAGCATAAGTGGACCTGGATAGTAAAATACTATCCAGACTACTTCGGTAAACATGGTTTCACAAGACCACCAGAATTAACTATAGAGGTTAGAGGAATAAATGTTGGACTACTAGATAATATAGTTGAAGACTTAGCTGTAAAAGGGTTAGTTCGTAAGGAGAAGGATACGTATATAGTAGACTTACCAAAATTAGGTATAAATAAGCTATTAGGTTCAGGTAGAGTAACGAAGAAGATGAAGGTTATAACCATTAGTGCTACAGAGAAGGCTATAGAGAAGATAAGGGAGGCTGGTGGAGAAGTAGTAGTATTAGGTGAAAAGAGAGAATCTTAACCCCCATGTTAGATGGCTTTCCCGCTTCAACCTAAACAACACATTTATAAAAGACTTCTACTCCACTCTTAAACAGTTATAGTGAGAGGGCAAGTTATGGGACTACTTGACTTAATGGCTAACATTTCAGCGGCACTACCCACTGTACCTAGACCTCCAAGAAGACCCTCTCTTTATGAGAGATTAATCTGGACTCTCATAGTACTAGTATTATATCTTGTAATGGCTAATACACCTTTATACGGTATACCCATAGGGGGTGCTCAACAAGACTTTCTCATTTTAAGAATAGTTTTTGCCTCTCGTAGAGGAACATTAATGGAGCTAGGTATAAGTCCTATAGTGACAGCAGGTTTAATAATGCAGATACTAGTAGGTTCAAAACTTATAAACTTAGACTTAAGCGATCCCGAGCAGAGGAGAAAGTTTACTGCTGCTCAGAAAACTCTAGCAGTATTCTTCGCAATATTTGAGGCTACAGCATATGTACTAGGAGTTTATACTGCTAGTTACGGTTTAAACCCTATACAACAAATACTAGCTATAACACAACTCGTAATAGCAAGTATAATAGTAATATTGCTTGATGAATTAATACAGAAAGGGTGGGGTATAGGTAGTGGTGTTAGCCTATTTATACTTGCTGGAGTAGCAGAAAGTGTTATATGGGGTATGTTTAGTCTCTCACCAGCACCAGATGGAGGCTATTGGGGTGTAATCCCTGAAACAATATCAGCGGCACTTCAGGGTGATATAGGTAAAGTTGTTATAAGGCAGGGTATGACACCAGACCTACTAGGATTACTTGCTACACTTGCACTCATATTCATACTGATATACTTGGAGGGTATGAGGGTAGAAATACCAGTAGTACTGCAGAGGTATAGGGGTATAAAGTCGAGAATACCATTAAAGTTTATCTATGTAACTAACATACCCGTACTCCTAGCATCAATACTATACTCTAATATTCTATTCTTCTCACAAATAATATGGGCCAGGTTTAATCCAACAAATAGTAATCCATACCTTAACTGGATAGGTATGTTTAATAGGACTACTCAAGGAATTACACCGATAGGTGGTCTAGTATACTACCTACAGCCTCCTAGAGGGTTAAGTGATGTAATAGCTGACCCTATGAGAGCACTGATATTCTCAATATCATTAATAATATTAGCGATAATATTTGGTCTACTATGGGTTGAACTTGCAGGTTTAAATCCGAGAGCACAAGCAGAACAAATGGTAAAATCAGGTCTCGATATACCCGGTATGAGAAGGAATATAAGGATACTTGAAGCATTACTAGCAAAATACATTTACCCACTAACACTATTAAGCTCAATAATAGTAGCATTAATAGCTATAACAGCAGATATACTTGGTGCATTAGGAACAGGTACAGGACTACTACTAGCAGTAGGTATAATATACCAGTATTACATGATAATATCGTATGAGAGAGCTTTAGAAGCATATCCACTCCTAAGGAGACTTGTTGGAGAATAATAGCTATATAAGTAAGACTTAAATTCTAGACTACTTCAACTTTTAATCAAAACCGATAACCTACAATACCTAGTGTGTGGCGGTAGCCTATGGTTAGACCAGCTTTACGGTCAAGATCTCTCGCTAGAAGATACGTTAGACTACCTGGAGGCGATACAGTAATACATTATCGTAAGAGGAGACCTGCACCAGCAAAATGTGCTATCTGTAAAAAGCCATTAAATGGTGTACCACGACTAAGACCTGTAGATTTAAGGAAACTACCTAAGTCTATGAGGAGACCTGAGAGACCATATGGAGGATACCTATGTCCAAGATGTTTAAGGGAATTATTAAAGAAAAGTATTAGAGGCTAAACTCTAGCCTTGAAACTAACAATAGCTGTTAGTGGACCTCCAGGTAGTGGTAAAACCACAATAGCTAAAATGCTAGCTAAAAACCTTAAATTAAGATATGTCTCTGCAGGCTCACTATTTAGAAAAATAGCTGAGGAGAGAGGTTTAAGCTTAAAAGAGCTTAGTCTTCTAGCTGAAAGAGATTACACTATAGATTTAGAGATTGATAGAAGGAGTTACGAGGAAGCATTAAAAGGTAATGTTGTACTCGATGGCCACTTAACAGCATGGATTATAAGGGATATAGCTGACTTCACAATATACCTAACTGCTCCACTACACGTTAGAGTTAAAAGGATAGCTGAAAGGGATGGAAGAAGTATAAGTGAGGTACTAATAGAAACCATAGTTAGAGAGTGGAGTCAACTAAAAAGATACAAAATACTTTACGGTATAGATATAAGAGATACATCATGGTTTGATATAACTCTAAATACAGCTAAGTATACAGTAGATGAAGTATACGAGATAATAATGAATTCATTAAGACATCTATTAAAGAATAGAGATAAACACTTATTAACCCAGTCAACTACAAAAGCATTTCAGACAAACCATAAAAGTAATAGTGTATGGAGCTGGTGAATACTCATGCCCGCAATAGAAGTTGGGAGAATATGTGTAAAAATAGCAGGTAGGGAAGCTGGAAGAAAATGTGTTATAGTTGATATAATTGACGAGAACTTCGTATTAATTACAGGGCCTAAAAAACTAACCGGAGTAAAACGTAGGAGAGTAAACATTAAACATATTGAGCCAACAGAGTATACTATAAAAATACCTAAGGGTGCAAGCGACGAAGAAGTATTAAAAGCACTCGAGGAGAAAGGGTTACTAGACTATATGAAAACACCTGTAAAACCAGCATTAGGAAAGGTTATTGGAGGCTTACAGTCACCCACCTAACCCTACTAATATACTTTTTAAGGTTATTCTCTCCCTAGTACTTAACCTTCCCCCTTTAAACTCTTCTCTAGTAGATAAGGTTGTAGCATGCTACTCTATCAAGTAAATAAAGCTTTAAACCCCTAACACTTTAATCCTAAATGACACAATAGACTTGGGGTTTAAAGGGTAATGAGTAGTGATGTAGTAGAGCAAGGGCTGAAATTCATTGATGAGATAAGTAGGTTTGGAGAATTCAATAGACGTTTACTCCTAAAGGCTAAGGCTGATACTAATCCAAACTATGGATGTATACCCTGGAATAGACCGTTAAGAGAGTATATTGAGTATGGTGTAATAAACTTAGATAAACCACCAGGACCAACAAGTCATGAAGTTGTAGCATGGATTAAAAGAATACTTAAACTATCAAAAGCTGGACATGGTGGAACATTAGATCCCAAAGTTACAGGGGTACTACCTGTAGCACTTGAGAGGGCAACAAAAGTTATAGGAGTAGTTGTTCATACAATGAAGGAGTATATATGTGTAATGCAGCTTCATGGAGATGTAGATGATGAGAAACTAGAGAAAGCGATATCACTATTTGTAGGTGAAATATATCAAAGGCCACCACTAAGGTCATCAGTTAAGAGAACTCTAAGAAAGAAAAAGATATACTACATAGACATACTTGAAAGGGATGGAAGATACGTACTATTAAGAATTGGGTGTGAAGCAGGTACATATGCTAGAAAACTATGTAGAGATATAGGTGAAATACTTGGTGTTGGAGCACATATGAGGGAGCTTAGAAGGACTAGAGCTGGCCCATTTAAAGAGGATAAAACACTAGTTAGACTACACGATATTGCTGAAGCGTATTACATATGGGAGACTGAGGGTGAAGAGAAGTATCTTAGGAGGGTAATATTGCCTATGGAGTTTTCTGTAGGCCACCTACCAAAAATTATTATAAGAGATTCAGCCGTGGACGCTATATGTCATGGTGCAGACCTTGCAGTACCAGGAATATCAATGCTTAATGAGGGTATTAAGGTAGGTGATCTTGTAGCAATAATGACGTTGAAGGGTGAACTCGTAGCGCTAGGTAAAGCCCTTATGCCAACAGAGAAGATACTTGAAGCATCAAAGGGTATAGCTGTAAAGACTATACGTGTAATAATGAAGCCTGGAACATACCCTAGAATGTGG
>DQVH01000021.1 GCA_015661855.1 Desulfurococcales archaeon | reverse complement strand
AGATGGAGTTAGATGTTGTAATGCGTGGTAGAAAGCCTCCAGGTAGGAAGCCAGTTCTAGTAGTTAAAGACCTATGGGTTAAAAACGATCTAGGAGTAATGGATGTTAAGGGTATATCGTTTGAAGTATACCCAGGTGAAATATTCGGTATAGCAGGTGTTGAAGGTAATGGTCAAGACAGTCTTGTAGAAGCAATAACAGGTTTAAGACGTGTTGAGAGGGGTAAGGTAATAGTTAACGGTGTTGACGTAACAAATAAGAGTCCTATAGAGTTCTATAGACTAGGTTTATCACATATTCCAGGTGATAGAGAGAGGTATGGTCTTGTACTAGAATTCCCGGTAATGGAGAATACTGTTGTAGGTAGACAGTGGGAGAGAGAGTTCCTATCAGGGTGGAGACTTAACTGGAGTAAAGTTAAAGAGCTAGCTTTAAAGATAATTGAGAAATTCAAGGTTGAACCACGTAGTATATACATTCCAGTTAAGAGTCTTAGTGGTGGTAATAGGCAGAGACTACTAGTAGGTAGAGAGCTTAGTAAGAAACCAAACCTAATAATAGCAGTACATCCAACTAGAGGTTTAGACATAGCGTCAACAATGTACATTAGAGAGTTACTAGCTAAAATGAGGGATGAGGGTAAGGCAATACTACTAGTATCAGCAGATCTAGACGAAATACTACAGTTAAGTGATAGAATAGCAGTAATCTATGAAGGTAAATTCCTAGGTGTTGGGAGAGTAGATGAGTTTACAAGAGAGGAAATAGGGTTAATGATGGGAGGTATCAAGGTTAGAAAATAGAGTTAACCCTCAATCTCCAATATCACCATATGTTTTACGTTTTTACCTCATCCATTTTTAATTGTTATTCTTAGATAAAGCTTATAGCCCACCATACACTCATAAATTCATATAGAAGGTGAGAGTCTTTTGAGTCTATTTAGGGGTATATCTACTACAGCTCTAGTAGGATTAATGGTAGTACTAATAATAATTGTTGGTGCTATAGCATACTATGTAGGCTATAGTACTGGTGTATCCCAAGCTAAACCTACAACAGTAACTGTAACTGTAGGTGCTGGCACTGTAACAACTGTAACTAAGACTGTAACATCAACTATAACCATAACTGAAACTGTAACTACAACACCAGCAGTAACACCACCTAGAAAGCCTAAGATAGCTGTAGTATCGGATATTGGTGGTAGAGGTGATTTAAGCTTTAACGATATGGCATTTAAGGGTGCTGATGAAGCTGCTAGAGATTTCGGTGTTGAAGTTGTAGAGTTAATTAGTAATGTTGAAGCAGACTACCTACCAAACCTTAGAACTGCAGCTAGAGATCCAGATGTAGTACTAATTGTTGGTGTAGGATTCCTACTAAGTGAAGCACTACTAACTGTTGCACAGGAGTATCCAGATAAGAACTTTGCAGGTATAGATACTTACACACAAGCACTAGCTAAGGAGAAACTCGGTAGAATACTACCAAACATGATGGATATAAAGTTTGAGGAGCATAAGGGTAGTGCTCTCGTAGGTGCATTAGCAGCACTACTAGCAGCATACTACGACTACCCACATATAGGTATGGTGTTAGGTATAGAGATACCAGTACTATGGAAGTTCGAGATAGGGTATAAGTGGGGTTGCTACTGGGCTCTAGAGGAGTGGCTTAAGAAGAATAAGCCTGAATTCTACGAGGAGAAGAAGAAAGTTAAAAACAACATTCTAGCTACACCACTTAAAGAGAGAGTTCTATGGACATACACTGGTACATTCAGCGATATAACTAAGGGTTATGAGGCAGCTAAAGCAATGTACGAGAAGGGTGCAGTAGCAGTATACAATGTTGCTGGACCACTAGGACTAGGAATAAACAGAGCTGTCAAGGAGATTGCTGAAGCTAAAGGGTTAGAAATGGGACCACCATTCTGGATAGGTGTTGACGCAAACCAGGACTGGATTAACCCAGGATTCGTAATTGCAAGTATGATGAAGAGGGTCGATAAGGGAGTATACTATGCAACATGGCTAGTACTACAGGGTAAGTTCAGAGAAGTAGTCAAAAAGTATGATGGAGTACTAACACTAGGTATAGGAACAGTTATTGAAGGAAAGCTTATGGAAGGTATCTCAATTAGCACACTAAAAGACCTAGACGAGTTCATACAAATGGGTATTGAAGCAGAGAAACTAACAGGTAAAAAGATACTACCAATGCCTCCAGAACAGATTAAAGAGAAAGTAAAGAAGATGAGAGAATCAATACCATCATGGATATGGGAGGCAGTTAAAGAACTAGAAACACTAATAAGAGAAGGTAAAGTAAAAGTACCAGCACCAATGAGTGAAGAAGAAATCAAATACTGGAGAGAAAAACTAGGCTAAAATAATAAATCAAAACCATAAACCCCCAAACAATATAAACTATTTTTCCCACGTATTTTTCTTAATCTATCCATACCAATCCATTCTCCAACCTCACACACCAACTACTTTCCATACCTTATCTTAGTTTAAGTACTATGTCATCGTAGTTTACCTTCAATTCTTGTGTATTTCTATGAGAGGAGCTTCTGGAACTTCCTGAAAGAGCTGGATATATCAACGCTTTCAATTCTTGTGTGTTTTTACGAGATTATCCCGGCGTCCTAATCGATACTCTACCGAAGCGTGTCTGTACCTTTCAATTCTTGTGTGTTTCTACGGTTTTTCGCTGATATGCTCTGTGTTGGATACTGTATTTAAGTTTTTCTGTAGCCTCTTTTTGGCATGAGCCAACCACACTTGAGCGATGTAGGAAACGATGACCCCAGGTTGGATGGTTATTTTGT
>DQVH01000032.1 GCA_015661855.1 Desulfurococcales archaeon | reverse complement strand
TGGAAGAAGCCTACGAGAGAGATATTCCATTTAGCATGTAGGCTACTTAACGTTAAGCCTTCGGAAACAGTCTATGTAGGTGATGACCCTAAAAACGATATTGAGGGTGCTAAGATGGCTGGTTTAAAAGCTGTACAGAAGGTTGTTGAGGGTAAAGTGGTATCAAACCTAGCTGACGCCGTAATATATAGGTTGAGTGAGCTACCCAGAGTGATAGATAAGCTTAAACAGTAGACTCCTACCTTTTATGGGCTAAACCTACAAGGTCATTTACTGTGTTAAAGCCTTCACTCTCAATATACTCTAGTATCCCCCTACACACTTCCCTAAATACCCCTATACCCTTCCTGTATATTGCTGTACCAATCTCTACAGCTTTAGCACCTGCAAGTATTAGTTCGAGAGCATCATACCAGTCTTCTACCCCACCGACACCAATTATCGGTATACTCACATTCTCATAGAGTTCATATACTACTCTTACAGCTATTGGGTGTATTGCTGGACCTGAGAGACCACCATAAATATTGCTTAAAACTGGTTTTCTAGCGTAAACATCTATAGCCATAGCCTTAACAGTATTAATAGCTACAATTACGTCAGCACCTTTACCTTCAACTCTTCTAGCTAGCTCCACAATGTTATCCTGTAAACCCAGTTTAACGAATAGTGGTATTCTAGTTACAGACTTAACACTTTCAACAATAGATTCAGTAAGCTTTATATCATGTGATACCTCTAGCCCCAGCCTCCTAGTGTGGGGGCAGCTTAAATTTAATTCTAAAGCGTTAACACCAGCATCCTCAAGTCTACCTGCAATAAACTGTGCTTCCCCGGGATCTGATGAGGCAAAACTAGCAATTAATGGTACATTTTGTGGTAGTATCTTCCTCACTTGAATAATATCCTCTAGTACACCATTTAATCCTGGATTTGGTAAACCCATACAGTTTATAACTCCAGCTTTCACTACTGCTACTACTGGGTTAGAGTATCCAGAGCGTGGTTTAAGAGTTACAGTTTTATATGTTACTCCCCCAGCACCACCATTAAAAACAACTCTCCTAATAAGCCCTGGTGTACTACTTAGTATACCGCTAGCTAGTATTGTTGGATTTCTAAAAGTTAAACCACTAATTGTAACTCTTAGTTTATGTGAGTTCTCTAACATTTCTACCCCAACCCTTAAGATCCTCATAGACTATACCATTCTCAAACACTACTCTACCCCTAACTATCGTTATGTAAGGTTTACCCTTAAGACTCCAACCATTAAATGGAGTATACTTAGCCTTAGACATAAAACTATCAGGGTTAACCTTCCACTCAGTTTTCAAATCAACTATAGTTAAACTAGCATAAGCCCCTCTAGATATTACTCCGAAACCCTCTAAACCAAGTATTCTCGATGGACTATAGGAGTAATAGTATACTATGTCTTCTAGTGTTAGTAGTCCTCTATCAACCATTGTTAGTAGTATTGGGAGTGCTATTTCGAGACCCGGATACCCTGGTAGAGCATTACTGTATGGCTTCACTTTCTCACTTAAACTGTGGGGTGCATGGTCTGTAACTAGTGCATCAACCTCCCTCCTAAGTAGCCCTAGGTATAGTCTTAGATTGTCTAGTCTAGTCTTTAATGTTGGGTATACCTTGTATAGTCCAGGGTTAAACCTGTAGAGACTATTGTCTAATAGTAGGTGGTGTAGTGTAGTATCGAATGTTAACTTAATCCGGTCTCTATAAACTCTCTTAGCGTTTACTAGTAGCTCTATAGATTTAGCTGATGAGACATGTGTTATATGGATTTTAACTCCACTAATACTCTCACTCCTAAGTATACTATGGGTTAGAGCTAGTATACTCTGTATTGCTGAGTACTCTGAAGTCCATGGCCTCTCGAAACCCGGTGGTGCATTATAGTTGAACATTTTAGGGTTTTCAGCGTGAAATACTAGAGTTAAATTGTTACTTACAGCTAGCTTTAGTATTTCAGAGTATACCTCTCTATTGAAGTGTTCGAATACGTCTTCAGGGTAGAATTTAAAGCCCACAATATATCTAGCTACATCTCTCAACATATTCTTACTAGAGGGTACACCATAGTATAGACCGTAGTCAACTAGAGCTTTACTTCTAGCAGACTCTATTTTCAACATTAGATTGTTAGGTGTATTTGTTGGAGGCTTAGTATTAGGCATATCACATACTAGTACTACACCACCACATGCAGCTGCAGATGTACCGGTAAAGTAGTCCTCCTTATAGGAGTACTCTAGATCTCTTAAGTGTACATGTATATCTATAGCTCCAGGTAGAATTCTAAACCTCTCCCTAGAAACATCCACTACCTTACCGGAGTAGTCTCTAAAGGTGTATCCAAACTTGATATCACGTATTCTCCCAGTATCCTCGTCTACGAGTATACTTACTCTCTCAAAAAACCTATTATCTATGTATGCTATCCCTCTGACTATCAGATTGGAACCCTCCTACCACTCTCATCTCTAGTGTATTGTCCGAAATCTGTACCCTCAAGATCACTCATAGTGAATACCGGTCCATCACAACACACTCTTAAACCGTTAAGTGCACATGAACCACAAATACCAATACCACACTTAATATACCTTTCTAGTGAGAATTGAGTGTAAATCCTTAAACCCCTCGACTTAACGTAATCGTATACTCTCTTCATCATACCTTCAGGTCCACATACTAGTAGAGTATCGTAGTCTTCAAGGTTTACTCTACTCAGTAGGTCTGTTACTAGACCTCTATAACCTAGTGTTCCATCCTCTGTTGAAACTAGGATTTCAGCACCTAAACTCCTAGCTTCATTAAGGAATAGTACTTCACTTCTACTCTTAGC
>DQVH01000113.1 GCA_015661855.1 Desulfurococcales archaeon | reverse complement strand
TCATGGTTATTACCAAGAATAACACCAGGTATAATCTATGCACTACTATGGATATGGTTTGTTGATCCTCGTGTAGGATTATTCAATAAACTACTATCGATGATAGGTGTTCCAGAGCATCTCCTACCGGGAAGCTGGCTTCTTGAGAAACCCTATGCACAACTACTATTAGTCATTGTTAATGGCTATGTTGGTGCAAGTTTTGGTATGATAGTTTATACTGCAGCTATAAAGTCTATACCGCCAGATCTAATAAATGCAGCTTTAGTTGATGGAGCAACAGACTTCCAAGTAGTAAGACGTATAATAATACCACTACTAAAGTGGCCAATACTATTCGTGACAGCATGGCAAACTCTAAGTCTACTAGCATCATACGAGTATATACTAATGGTGTGGGGTGCTGGCGGTGGTGGAGGAGACTATGCTGGTGTAGCTAGAGCAGCAGGAGTTATGGTATGGTCTCTATACTCATACTCTAAAGCGTTTGCAGAATACCTATATGGATATGCTGCAGCTATATCAATGGTATTAGTAGTAATAGGTTTAGCACTTATACTCCTTTACTTCAAGATATTCGGTTTTAAGAGGCTTATGGAGCCAAGTAGGGTAGAGGTGTAAAATCATGGTTAGGAGGGAAGTTAAACCTATAAAAGGATACATTATCAGGAGAATACTAAAATACATTGTTATACTAGTTGTAGCAGTAATACCACTAATACCAATATGGTGTATGTACCTATGGCTGATATCTCAGAGTTTCAGTGGAAAAGTAATACTAGGAATTCTACCAACAGATTTCACACTACATAACTGGAGATTTCTATGGTCACCTATAAAGATGGGGCTTAAAGAGTATCCGAATATATGGCCAGTACTATTGAATACACTATACCTAGCATTAGGTACATCAGGCTTTGTAGTACTAATTAGTACTCTTGGAGGATATGCTCTATCGAGAATGGAGTTTAAGGGTAGAACTCAGTTAATGGAGTTTGTTATAGCATTACATGCCTTTCCAGCAGTAATACTTCTAATAGCAATGTTCATCATATTAAACAAGTTAGGACTCTACGGTAAAGGCTTAATAACATTAACAGGGATAATACTAGTTAAAGCTGGATTAGAGTGTCCAATGGCTTCATGGATTATTAAAGGATTCTTCGATACAATACCATGGGATATTGAGTGGGCTGCATTAGTTGATGGATGTTCTAGGATAACAGCATGGAGAAGAGTAATACTACCACTAATACTACCAGGTATAGGTGCAATCGCAATATTCTCATTCCTATCAGGGTGGTCAGAGTTCCTACTAGTATTCACATACGTTAAGGATGAAGCATACTATACATTACCAGTACTAATATACCACTTAATTGGTGAATTCAAGTTCATAGACTGGGGTATGTTAGCAGCTATAGCACTATTCTATGCTATACCAACAATAATATTCTTCACAACATCACAGAAAATACTACTAAGGATATACGTTGGTGGTGTGAAAGGCTAAAACTAAACGTTAGTATAGTATTATACAAAATTTTTTTCTCCCCTAAACATTATAGTTAAGTAATGGTAGAGAGGTGTACTCTAAGTATGGTCAGTGTTAAGCTGGTCAACTTATGTAAGTATTTTGGTAAAGTTAAAGCTGTTGACCAGTTAAATCTTGAAATAAAGGATAAAGAGTTTGTAGCACTCTTAGGCCCTAGTGGATGCGGTAAAACAACAACACTTCTAATGATAGCTGGATTATATAAGCCAACTAAGGGTAGAATATACTTTGACGATGTTGATGTAACAGACTGGCCACCTAAAGATAGAAATATTGGTATGGTGTTTCAAAGCTACGCTTTATACCCACACCTAACAGTATATGAGAATATAGCATTCCCACTAAAGCTTAAGAAGACACCTAAAAACATTATTGATAAGAAGGTAAGAGAGGTAGCTAAGCTCCTTAGAATAGATGAACTACTAGATAGAAAGCCTGCACAACTATCTGGTGGTCAGAAACAGAGAGTTGCACTAGCTAGAGCTATAGCTAAGGAGCCAGACCTATTCCTTATGGATGAGCCTCTTAGCAACTTAGATGCTAAACTAAGAGTTTTAATGAGAGCTGAGTTAAAGAGGTTGCAGAAGGAGTTAGGTATAACAACAATATATGTTACACACGACCAGGTTGAAGCAATGTCTATGGCCGATCGTATTGCAGTAATGAACGCTGGTAGACTACAACAGTATGGTACACCAAATGAGCTATACCATAAGCCAGCAAACCTCTTCGTAGCAGGATTCATAGGAGCACCACCAATGAACTTTATTGAGGGATCATTTGTTGAAGAACCAAACGACTACCTATTCGTAACAAGTGATTTCAAACTCTCACTAGGACTAGAATTAGGCGAACTAGTAAAGAAGGGTATGAAGTCAACAGAGATAATACTAGGCTTTAGACCAGAACATGCAAAAATACTCACTAAACCAGAACCAAACACTATCAAGGCTAAAGTTTACGTAGTCGAACCACTAGGAAGAGACTTAATAGTAAACGTTAAGATTGGAAGTGGACTATACAAGGTCATAGCGCCACCAGATATGGCAGTAAAGCCTGGACAAGATATATGGTTAAAGCTTGACATGGACAAGATACACATATTCGATAAGAAAACCGAGAAAGCAATAATATGATATACTCATGTATCACATATATCACTTTAAGGTAATTTTTTCTCCTTTTCTCCCTACCTAAAGTATCATCTCATCCATATTGTTAAGTCTCCTTCTACAGTTTAATAAAACACTTTATATTACTATCGATATTACACATTCAATCTAAAAATATATTATACACACTATAGTACTGCATAGCTAGGGGACTAAGCAATTCTAGGGTGGTATTTTGGGTCTTAAGCCTCTTAGTGAGAGATGGGGTAAACCTGTTCTAAATAAGTTCGGTAAGAAAATATACCTTGATCAAATGAATCGTAAAGAACTTGAGGAGAGACTTAAAGAAACAGATATAGTATTCTTACCTGTAGGGTCTATAGAGAATCATGGACCATTTGCACCACTAGGTGAAGACACAATTATCGGTGTTAGTATAGCTGAGAGAGTAGCTTACGAGACTGGAGTAACAGTAGCACCACCTATAATCTACGGTAGTCATCCTAGTCACCACTATGGTCTCCCCGGAACAATACCTGTAAGAGCAGCAACACTAATAGAGTATGTATCTGACGTGATCAGATGGCTATCTAATGCTGGGTTTAAGAAGATAATTGTATGGAATAGTCATGGTCAGGAGTATGTTTTACCAATTGCTAAAGATGTAGCTATAATTGAGAAGCAGGTTCACGCATTAATACTAGTAACTAGCTGGTGGGCTTGGGTTCAAGACCTATTGAGGAAGGCTGGTACAGGTGAAGAGATAGCACCAGGAGTTAAACTTGAAAAACCATTCATACACGCGGATGAAGTAGAAACAAGTGTAACATGGTATGTAGCTCCAGACTTAATCGACGTAGAGACTTTAAAGAAAGAGGGAGATTGGGGTGTAGTTAGGTTAATACCGGGTAAGTGGGTAAATGCTGCTGGTAATGTGTTTCCAGATAAACCATTCAACTGGTATGATGTAAGCCACCTACCAGAACTCTACTACTATCCAAAAGGCTTTGTTGGTTGGGCTTCAAAGGCGGATCCAGAGAAGGGTAAGGTTATAATTGAAACAGTAATTAAGAGGGTTATAGAGTTTGTAGAGTGGCTTAAAAAGACATACCCACCAGGGAAAGTACCGAGAACATGGATTGAAGTAGAGGATTACAAGTATAATAAGCCTAAGGAAGGCGTTGGACCAATAGAACAAATAAAGTAGAATACCACACTATTTCATACCTTTCTCCCTAACCCTGTTTCTACATTAGGATAAGGGTGTTCAATATTTGAAACTAGCTGCAGTGTACGCTCTTACTGAGGAAACGTCATTTAAAGCGGTAATAAGAGCTCCTCTACATAAAGTCCTAGATTTAATGCATAAACTAGGTTATGATGGTATAGAGATTAACATACCCAACCCCTTCAAGGTGGATATTAGTAAACTCTCTAGAGACCTAAATAGCTATGGATT
>DQVH01000097.1 GCA_015661855.1 Desulfurococcales archaeon | reverse complement strand
TTTTCATTAGAATATTTTTTCTTACTCTTACATAAAACACTAGGTAGGACTGAAACTGAAATCAGAAAGTATAATCTTACGAGATTTACTTGTATAATGGGTTCTCTAGACTACATAGATTCCCTCTGTACTATAAGGTTTCCTAGCTTCCTGAATGGAACTCCTTCTTCTAAGTCTTAAATGCTAGGTATCTAGCCTATGTTATGTAGAGTGTTGTAGAGGTTGGTAAACACCATCATACTATCATTCAGGAGTTTGTATGAGAAGGTTAGAGAGGGTGTGAAGACTTTAACATTACAATTTATAGTGTTCTATATGGTTTCGCTTTCTTTTCCTATGTCTTCTAAAGCTTATGGAATACTAGTAAATACTAGTATTTGTAGATGTATTAGTGTCTTCCGTGTTTAAGAAGGCAGTTTTAAACAGACTCCTATGAACGGCTTAAGAGGGGCTGTAGTAAACCCCTCTGTAATAAGTTTACATTAAGTTGTGGATGGAGTGGATGATGTTTAGTACCAGTATTGTAGTGGCTCTGTTGCTCTTACTTTTCTTCGTCTGAGAATCTCCACTTACCCTTTAAGTCGAGGATTACTATTTTTAGCTCACTACCTAGTACATCACTTATTAGTACTTCGTATTCTAAATTTGATATCATTACATCACATTTTACGGGGCCTACAATTCTATCTTCGGTAACCACGTATACCTCGACAGCTTCGGGTATAAAGTAGTTTCTTACAGGGCCACCAGCAGTACCTACCTCAACTAGGTATGCTTGAGGTGGTGGAGGCCATAATCCCAGTTTAATAGCTAGAGATCTAGGAATTAATAGTTGTGGTGTTTCTGCGAGGGTGACCGTTCATGAACGGATAGATTCATTATAAGCTAATATGTTCCCCCATTACCCCTTATTAGTCTCCGTGGAATTTAGAGGTTTAAGTTTCTTTGTCTGTTAGAAACCTGGGGTTATCGTATGGTGTTTTTGGGTCCTATGTGTCCTATTTCTGTTTGTACTATTACTGTTTCTAGGCCTTGTTCTTCAAGTACTCTTTTGACTCTTAGCATTTCGTTTACACTTGGTCTTTTAAGGTTTCTTCTACGGAATGTTGGGAAGTAGTCTAGTACTGTTACCTGTATTCTCTTATCTATTGATGCTATTCTACTTCCTGCTTCAGCTATTTCATCTAGTGTTATGAGCTGTCTATTGTATATTAGGCCTACTCCTAGGTATACTCTGTCACTATACTTTTCGTATATGTATTCTATTGCTTTCCATGATGTTTCTAGGTATTTTGCTGCAAGACTTCTATCCTTTAACCCTGTTATATTCATGTATGTGTCTACGTGTAGACATTTAGGTTCAACACCTATATTGTTACATCCTGCTTCTACAAGTTCATCTATATAGTCTGGTGTTAGTAGTGTTCCATTACTATCTAGGTGTTTTCTAACTTTATGGCTTACTAGTTTAGATACTTCTCTAAAGAAGTTTATGAGCCATACCCTATTTAGTGTTGGTTCACCACCACTAATAGCTATACCCTTGGTACCGTATATTCTATGGCATTCTACTACTGCTTTAGCTGCTTCTCTTGGTGTTAGTGGTTTAGTTGTATTATCGTATGTTACAGTATAGTTTTGGCATTGAGGACATCTAAGATTACATCCTGCAACCCATATAGCTGCTTCAACATAGTTTACATAGTCTACCTCCCACCATGGAGTAGCTTTACCTCCAACAGTGTGTGGTGATGGGCCATGAACTATTCTTAGTGGCTCTCTACCCTCAATATCAGTTGATATCTTCATACCGTTACGAACTGGTGTTATACATGATCTCTCCAGGGATCCATCAATAACTACTGCACATGCCCAGCAACCACCAGTACCACAAGCTATAGATACACCTTTAGATCCTGGAGGTGAAAACGGGTAGCCCACAATCTCTAAAGCTTTAGCAACAGTAATACCCTCTGGAACACTATACTCAACACCGTTAACACTTATCTTAACTAGTTTACGCTCCTCCTCAACAACCTCAATAACTCTAGCTTCGTAAGGACATGCCCAGTAGCAGGCGAGACAGCCTATACAGTAACCTCTACTCTTACACGTAGAAATGGTATGACAGAAACCACAATACCTACACTTACCATAGTCAACTTTAACTCTAAGAAACCTCATAACCATATACACCTAGACATCCTAAAAGTATACTACCCTAACCCACCAATACCAATCTTAAAACCATTACGACTATTATGTCTTGCCCTTTACACTACTACAGTTAACTCTAAAGAGGCTATGAACTAGTATTAATGTTGAGTATAGACTTCAACATATAACAGCTTATAAGGGGTACGCTTGGTAACGAAATTGGTTAAAAACATATCTTAGTGTTAAACTATTTAATAGTATAGTGGGGTGTGTCTGCTTGAGTACGTTAATTCTAGCTACAACACCCTACATTAAGGGGTTTATAAGTCCTCGACGCTACATACAGGGTCCTGGCGTACTAAACTATATTGGTAAATTCGTAAGAATATATGGTAAAAAGGCATTAGTATTTGCTGGTAAAACTGCTTTATCAGCAATTAAGGATACTGTTGAGAGAAGCTTTAAGGAGTATGGGTTAAAAGCTGTCTACGAGGTTTTCAGGAAGGAGTGTAGTTGGGAGGAGATTAGGAGGCTTAGTAAGATTGCTGATGAAAATAATGTTGATATGATTATAGCTGCTGGTGGAGGTAAAGCTTTAGATACTGGAAAGGCTGTTGCTATGGAGACTGATAAGGCTATGATAATAGTGCCCACTATAGCATCAACTGATGCACCAACGAGTGCTCTCTCAGTAATATACACTGAGCCCTATCCTGGAGAGTTCTTAGAGTACAAGTTCTGGCCTAGAAACCCCGATATAGTCCTTGTAGATACAAAGGTAATAGCTAATGCACCAGCTAGATACCTTGCATGTGGTATGGGAGATGCTTCATCAAAAATCTTTGAGGGTAGTGCTGTAGTACAGGCTGGTAAAGGTAATTTCGTATGGAGTGAGTATGAACCTGAAGTAAAGAACCCGTTAAGAGCAACATATGTTGGCCTCCAATTATGTAAAATAACATACGAGATTTTAACAAAGTATGGAGTAATGGCTATGGAGGCTGTTAGAAATAAGAAAGTAACACCAGCTCTAGAGCTAGTAGTTGAAGCTAACATACTACTAAGTGGTTTAGGATTTGAGAATGCTGGTTTAGCAGCAGCACACTCAATACATAACGGTTTAACAATACTCGAGAAGAAGATGAAACCCCACCAGTACCATGGTGAACTCGTAACATTCGGTACTATTGTACAACTTGTTCTAGAGAATAAACCAATGGATACAATTATTGAGTATATGAAGTGGGCTCACGATGTAGGTTTACCAATAAACCTAGAGGAGCTAGGTTTAGCTAATGTAACAGATGAAGAATTATGGAAGGTAGCAGAGAAAGCTACAGCACCAGGAGAGACAATACACAATGAGCCATTTGAGGTAACACCTGAACTAGTATTTAGCGCTATCAAGGTAGCAGATAGTATAGGTAGAAAGGTAGCTAAACTATATCCACGTAAACCATACGAGTAATAGGATATCTAAAACGTTAAAGCACATAAACTCTACTTACACATAAACTCTTTTTCCCCTTAAACACATTACCACACTACAGGCAGTTACATAGTAGGACAATGTAACTTTAGAAATATTGTCTCCAAGCTTTAGTATGGGGTATTTTTTCAGTAATATTTTTTAATCCAATGTGAGGTCACAAACTTTATTTCCAATAGTATTTGTGCTATCACAGCTTATACCTAGCTTATAGGGTGTTTATGGTGGAGAGGTTATGGATGAAAGGTATTATGTAGATATGCTTAGACGTACTCTAATAGATGCTGTAGGTAGGTTTGAGCATGTAACACATGCTCTTACATCTGGTGGATTAGATTCATCTATTGCTACATGTCTACTATGTCTCCATAGGGGGTGTATGAGTCTTAAGGGGGTTGTCGTTAGTCTTGAAGGTGAGGATGCTCCCGACATACATTATGCTAGAATACTAGCTAGACATATCGGAATTAATATCATCCATGTTAGTATAGGTATTGATGAAGCTTTAAAAGCTATTGAGAGAGTTGTTAGAATTTTAGCTACATTTGATCCTATGGAGGTTGTCAACTCTACAGTAATATTTATAGCATTAGAGACTGTGAAGGGTGATGGAGGATTAAGTGTAATAACTGGTGATGGTGGTGACGAATTATTTGCTGGATACAGTTATATGCATAGAATGAGCTATAGTGAACTCGAAGAATACATAAAACAGCTTACTAGGACATGGAGATTTCCATCAATAGAGTTGGGGAGACACCTAGGGTTAAAGGTTTACAGCCCATTCTTAGATAGTAAAGTTGTTAAACTAGCATTAGAAATTCCAGCGAAACTAAAAGTTGTAAGAGTAAACGAGAAAACTATAGGAAAGTATATTCTTAGAGTAGCATTTAAAGATATACTACCACCCGAAATAGTGTGGAGAGAAAAACACCCTATAGAGTATGGGAGTAGATTTAACAAACTATATAGAGTGTTAGAGGAGCTTAGTAGAGACTTAGTGTTTGAGAATGTTAGATTCTGGAGTAAAGCTCAACCCTACCTATACAGTATCTTCAGGAAATACCATAGAATAAAACCGCCAAGAAGGAATGAGAAGAAATGTCCATACTGTGGTTCAGGTATTCCTAAAAATAGGAGACACTGTAGAACCTGTGGAGCATACCCAGTCAACTAGGTTAAAAAGTGTTTAGAACTACCATACTTAGCAGTAGAGTCTACCTTACACACTTCCGGAAACTATGAATACCTGTAAATACTGATGACTTTACCTGTTGTTAGCGAGTAAGCCCTTCTTTAAATATTAGGTGTAGTATAGTTTATTGGAAAAGTATAAGAGTATTTTTTGAATGTGTAGTCTTGGGGGATATTGTGGTTGATTACGAACTTCTTCATAAAGAGGTAGTTGATACTGTTAAACTTAAGGGTGAACCTGTAGGGTTTAAGTTGTTTGAGGAGGTTGCTCGTATACCGTATATTGGGAAGAATCTAGCTTTATGCCAGGTTATAAAGTTTGCAGCAGTATACGGTAAAACTGTTGGTGTTAAAGCTGATAATGTTGATGCATGTGTTGTTGGAAGCTATATTCTCGGCTTTAAAATGCCACCTGAAGACCTAATGGATAGGTGGATTAAGGGGTTTAAGTATACTAAGGAGTTATTTAAGAAGCTTGTTGAATGTATTTATGCACTACCACAGGGTAAATATAAGTCAGCACTATTCGCCCCCCTTAAAGAGTTTAAGGAGTTAAAACTCGACCCCGATGGAGTACTATTTATTACTAATTCTACACAAGCATACCTACTACTAGTAGGATACTTTGATGCTACAGGTCATAAAACTAAATCAGATTTTAACGGTCACGCTGCATGTGAGATTGTTGCTACACTAGTGCAAGGTAAGACCCCATGGCTAACAATACCATGTGGTGGTGCAAGAGCTATTGCTGAAGCACAAGATGATGAACTATGGCTTGGAATGAAGGTAGATCAGCTAGTAAAAGCTATTGAAAGACTTAAGAGTGTAGGACTCAAATACCCACCACCAATATACCAAATGATACTATCACCACTACTACCAGAACACCCACTAACACACCTCATCACTAGAAAGCCGTAAACACACTATCTACACACTCTAAGCTCATACCCTCCCCTTTTTCTCACAGTCTACTTTCCTAGAAAGTGTTGAGTAAGTTAAGTTGAGCAGTAAGTTTAGATACCAATCGACTATATAAAGATAAACACTCTCTAGGGTGTTCACTACCTACCAGGTATAATTGTTTCTTAAGGGACGACTATTATAGATCGACATTACTATTGTCTAGGGGTTATTAGTGGCATTCATTGTGTACTAGGGGTAGGTATCTAGCTTTATACCCTAGTACTGTGAATTCACGGTGTAGACTTCGTATCTTCTCGGATGAACCTGATAGTATTAGTACTTCAATACACTTCTCCTCTATATGGTGGTGTGTATAGGATATTATTATGTCTCTATACTCCTCTATGATTTTTAGGAGTTTTCTATAGTTATCATTCTCAACATTTGAGAATAGTATTAGTATACCCATACATTTATGGGGGGTTAGATAGTGTAGATGGTCATGTATGTATGTTCTTATTGCTTCACTTACCAAACTTGACCTATCAATTGATAGTTTTGAAGCTAGTTTATCTAAATCTCTAGCTAGATTTTCAGGTATTGATATCCCGAATCTCCTCTTACTACTCTTCAGAATAGTCACCTCTTACTAGCTATTATGGATACAACATATATTATAAAAAGTATTAGCCCGGTAGTACCTGAAGGTGATAGGTTAAATACTATTGCTGTATAGAGTCCAGTCATTGACGCTATAATACTTGAGAAAACGCTTATGAGTAGTGCTTGTTTCGAGCTTTCAGCAATAGTTGAAGCTATAGCTGCAGGTAGTAGTATAAGTACGTGTTCTAATACGAATCCAACTATCCTTAATAAACCAACAGTTGTTAAAGCGAGTAGTGTAAAGACTAGTAGATCGTAAATACCCGTTCTTAAACCAGCTAGTTTAGCTGAATCAGTATCTATCCCTATGAGTACATTCTCTCTATACGTTAATACAACACATGCTATGGAGAGTGAGCCTATACTAATAGTGTAGAGTACATCAGACCATCTAGTTAGTAACGGGTCACCTATAATTAGTGCAGTAATATCTGTTTCTATAGGGTAACGTGTTAAAACAAAGTACATCATTAACACACTAGTTGATGCTGTTAAAGCTACAAATGTTGCTGTTACGATATCAGGATTTACTCCACGGTGGATAAAGTATCCTACACTATAGGCTAGTAGAATACTAAATATGATAGCCCAACCATACTCATTAAATACTCCTAACTCTCTAGCTAACGGTATAGCTAGTATAACCGCTAGTAGTGCTGAGTGAGGGGATGCACCTGCTAGAAAGTATAGTCTCCTAGAAGATACAATACTACTTAAACTACCATATGCTAGAGCCGAAAATAACATTATGAGAACCCATTTAGGCTCAAAAAGTACCAGCATAGAGCTTACAAGGAGTGTAGACGATAATATTAAAACTAGTTCAAGTCTATACAGTTCTCCTCCCCCTCAAAACCATATATGCTATGAGTATAGCTATCGATATAACAGCTATAACGCCTATAATAGTGTACCCGTAGGATACAACTCTGCCTCCCTCAACACTATGGAGCCCTCTATACGATGTAGTGTAGTGTTTAGTTAGACTTGTAACCTGCCTAGCTATATCATTTAGCTTCTCTAGAATTGATGTACTGGATAGTGGTGATGAAACATACAATATTGGTATGTTGTATTCGTTAGCTAATTCAATAAGCTGTTTTGAGATAGTGGTAGCTGGTTTAGTAACTATAGCTAGTTTAATATGTTTCCGAGCTATCTCATCCCTAATAACCTCTAAGTCACTTGGTGTAACTGGAATACCATGCTCTCTAACAAGGAAATATTTAACCTTAACACCAAGCCATGATACTGCATACTGTGTAGGAGGTATATCGGCAACAGCTTCTAAGTATATTCTAGGTGTTCTAGCTAGTAGTCTTGATATATTAAGTATAATTGATAGCCTCTTACTATCATATATGTCTGCATTTTCAGGTTTAAGCTTTTGTAGTGTTCTTGTAACATTATCTATGAAGATTATGTAGTTTAGGGGGTCGTATATGGGCATGTGGAGATTTGGTAAACCAGTCATGGGGTTGTTTAGAATCTCTATACCCTTTATTCTCGGTATCTCTATGAGTACTGCACTTAACTCTCCCACTTCAACTAACTCTCTAATCCTCTTCTCAAATGGTGTATGCCCTGTTGAAACTATAACATCTGCTCTACGTAGAAGCTCTACATCACCTACTGTTAACTGGTACTCGTGAGGATCAACACCTATAGGGACTAATGATACTACGTGATCACTCTGGGTAACCAACTGTTTTATATCGTTAACTAGTGAGGGAAATGTAGTAACTATTAGTAACCCTTCATCTACTACACTTACACTATAAGCTACTGTAGCTACCTTCAGTAGAGCTACTAGTACAACCACTATTAGTGATACCGTGATCTTCATCATAACTCAACCGACATACTTATATGTGCACAGCTACTTATAAGTCTATCTTGAGGTATGCACAAGGTGAAAGTATTTTGGGGAAAGTAGTAACTTTAACTGTTGAGGGGTTAACTGTAGGATATAATGGGTACCCTGTAGTAAGGAATGTCTGTTTTAGTGTAAAAGGTCCCGCTTTAGTACAGATACTTGGTCCTAATGGTGCTGGTAAAACTACTCTACTAAGAGGTATTCTTGGCTTACTAAAGCCTATTGAGGGTAGAGTTTTAGTAGACTATGTGGATGTAACTGGTAAACCTGAAAAATCGAGTAGGTATTTTGGGTATGTACCACAACTAGTTATGTCGCCAAACACTATGTACCCTATAACTGCATGGGAGCTACTAGAGAGTACGTACATGCTGTATAGGAGGAGGTGGCCCCGCCTATTCCCTGAGGAATCAGCTAAAAGAAGGATAATGGAGGTTCTAGAGGCTGTTGGTCTTCCAAGAGATAAGTGGTATAGGACTTTCTGGAAGCTATCTGGAGGGGAGAGACAGAGAGTACTTATTGCACAAGCACTCATCAACGACCCTCCAATACTATTAATGGATGAACCTTTATCAGCAATAGACCCTCCAGGTAGAGTGGAAATCGCGAAACTTATAAGGTGCTTAAAATCCACAAAACTAATACTCGTTACAAGCCATGACCCTACATTACTACTTGACTACACAGACTACATAATACTAATTAATAGAGAGAGGTTTAGAATGGGTAGACCGGACCAAATACTAGTTGCTGACATAGCTGAAGAGTTTTATGGAGGAGTAGTAAAGTATGTTAAGGAGCATCTACACATATACGACTCTCACACTTAAAGAAGCTAAATAGCAAACTTTAAACTACTAAATATTAAAGTCTGCTATATAACCGGTTCTAACACCCTCCACTCCCTACACCCCTCCAGCAACAAATACAGTTTTCATTAACCGCTCTTGACCACTCTATAGGAAGTTTAGGGATTCTCATAGCTTACCTGGGAGGCTGTGATGAGCTGGATTGGGGGGAGGAGTGTATTCTAAATTATCTCAAAAAATAACCAGTGAGCTACAAGCTAGTGAGCAGTTTATAATTGGGTATCTTAGTGGTTATTGAAGGTTAGATATATTATTCTGTTTGTTTTGTGTTTTATGGTGGTTTATGTGGGTCCCGATTTAAATAAGCTTATACCTGAGTGGGCTAAGACGTTTTATGGTAGAAGGCTTAGGAGTTTAGAGGAGTTATTTGGCGTCGATAAGCCTATTATAGGTATGGTTCATTTGATACCACTCCCCGGCTCTCCAGGTTATGAGGGGTGGGATATCGATGTCATTATCGACTATGCTTTAAGAGATGCTAAAGCTCTTGTTGAGGGTGGTGTTGACGGACTTATCGTTGAGAATATGTGGGATCTACCATACTACTCTGGTGCTAGTAGAATTCCACCTGAAGAGATAGCTGCACACGCTGTAGTTGCTAGAGCTGTCGTTAAGGAAGTTAATGTACCTGTAGGTATAACGGTAATACATAATGGTGGTAGAGTTGCACTAGGTATAGCTAAAGCTGCAGGTGCTAAGTTTATTAG
>DQVH01000057.1 GCA_015661855.1 Desulfurococcales archaeon | reverse complement strand
GCTTTAACCTTGATGCTCTCCTTACACTTAACTTTCTCACATTCATATAGCTTACATTCAAACACTACCGGTACATACTCAATTCGAGCGCCATCAGACTGTATTGGTATGTTAGCGAATACGTCAAGTTCTGTCTCTTGAGATCCATAAGTTTCACTAGTAGTTGTTAAATAAACGTTAGTTAAAGGTAATATACCGTAAGCTACAAGGATATTACTTAAATTAAACTCTAGAATATTCGCCATTACCGACTTAGCTATAAATTTACCTATTGGAATATACTTTACGCTGTTATTTAGAGCATCGTATACCGTATATATCGTCTTTACCTTATTCTTTTTTACCTCATCCTCTTCTTTTTTGACATACTCGTGAATCTCTCTCAGCAGCCTAAGTAAGTTGGCTACGCTTCCCCGAACTTCTACATTCACATTTAAGTTTAGAGCTTTAAGAAGTCTTTCAGCTTGCTCATGAAAATCCGCATCAACCTTACAGTCGAATATAGCCTTAGAAGCTATATCAAGTATTTCACTATTTTTCTTTTCTACCACTTCAAACATTTTCCTCCATAAACTATATGAAGATTTTCTAATATAGTTATCAAATCGTTCAAAGTATTCAGGGTGCTGCATGAACATATTGAAGAGTATTGGTGGTAAATACTGTAAACGATCGAACTTCCCAACATACAATTCTGCATCATGATCTTCGGAAGTACTAGTTGTATCCCCAGTGTAAATATAAAGGAGATTGTGTATTAACATTATCTTATGTAGCTCACTAACACTACCATAGTTAATGAGTAGTTTAAGTAAGTCTACTGGAGATTTAATTTTGGCAATATTTTCATATAGATTATCTATGTGACGTTTCACCTGTTCAACCATGGGGTCAAAAATTGCCCTCCCTTCTCCACCATGTAGCATTCTAAATTTTGTAGTTCCATACAGTAACTCCTTAAACTGGTTAAACTGGTCTAATGTATTATTGTATTCTTTAATTAGTATAGTTAACATCTCGTAAAATACTTTCTTATATGTAAAGAGTGTTTGAACGTAATTTGAAAAACCTTTAACAATACTATGTAGGTAATCTTCATGTATAGTCATAGTCTGCACCGTATAGGCTATGTATGATCGGGAATTGATAAGAGTTTTTACGGAGTCTTTATAGAATTACTCTGGTATAAATTTAAATAGATTGAATTCTAATCAATAGTATTGGTGTACTTATGTCGTTATCACGTGAACTACTTGATAAAATAGCTAGAGCTGCTTGTTGGGCTTGTGTTGAGAGAGTTGATAAAGCACAGGTTAGTAAGTTGCTTGAAGTTCTTGAGAGTACGGGGAGTGTAGACTATGTTATAGCGTTTATAGCTAGACAGTATGGGAGGGGTTATATTAGAAGGAATGTGTCTAGGGAGCTTATAGAGCTACTTTCTGATAAGAGCATTAGGAGTGATCTCAATAAGGCTAGGGAGGCTTTAGGACTATTTAGGTGGCTTTACGAGGCATCTTATGGTAGGAGAGTGCCTTCATGTAATAATGTTAACTTTGATTCTCTAATTAAGTCTATACTGGGATAACATTTACTCTAGGTGTTAAATGTCTTGGTAAACTACTTCGATTTTAATGTATTAAACTGTCTAATTAAGATTAATGCTACTTTAGAGAATAAAACTCCATTAAGGATTGGTAGAGGTAGTGAGGTAAAGCCTGGAGGACTGGATTTAGCTGTAGAAAGAGACTATTGGGATAGAGTGTATATTCCAGGTTCTAGCATTAAAGGTGTTATGAGGAGTCTTGTTGAAAAAATTGCTAGAGCTCAAGGACTGGAAGTATGTAATCCATTGGATATAGCTAGTAGAAGGTTAGAGGATGAGAAGGGTCCATGTATTGTCTGTGGAATCTTTGGTGGAGGTGGGGTAAGCAAAAACTCTATAGCTAGTCACGTTCACATATTCGATGCCTACCCTAAGGAGGATGTTAAAACAGCTACTAGAACTAGAGTAGCTATTGATAGGTTCAGACAGGCTGCAAGACATGGAGCGCTATTTACATACGAGTATGTTCCTCCAGGTATTAAATGGAGTTTTGAAATGCACATCTACAATATAGATATTATTGATGGTGATGAGGAGAAGGATCCTAGGATAAAGCTATTGAGAGCTCTATTCAAGTACTTATACGAATTCGGATTACAGGTTGGTAGTATGCGTAGTGTCGGTTTAGGACTGTTAACGCTTGTTGACGGTGTTATTGAGAAATATGTTATTGAGGATTTTAGGCTTAAACCTGTGAAAAAAGGAAAACTAATTGAGGAAGTTAGGAAATGGTAGTTAGAGAGTTTTCGTGGTTTGGACACCATATACACCTTAGAACTATTGTTATTGAGGGTGAGGTTGTCAATACTGAACCTTTGAGGATAGGGTCGGGTAGAGAGATTGCTAAATTCTCACCAGTAGATATGCCTATTCTTAGAGTTTCAGGTATGCCTGTTATTCCTGGATCTACATGGAAGGGTGTATTTAGAGCAGCATGTTACAGATTAGGCTTAAGTGCTGGATTAGAGAATTTATGTCAAGGTGTACCTGCAGTACAGTGTATGAGGGGTAGAGAGTTTGAGAGTATTGAGAGGAGGAGTTTAGGTG
>DQVH01000165.1 GCA_015661855.1 Desulfurococcales archaeon | reverse complement strand
CTTAAAGCTAATAGTGATGGGTTTGTTCTAGTTGATGAATCATTTATCGACTTTACCAGTAGGGATTCAGCTATTAAACTACTAAGAAGCTACAGTAATCTAGTTATAGTCAAGTCTCTTACTAAAATCTTTGCAACACCAGGGTTAAGGTTAGGAATATGCCTAGCAGGAGAGGATTTCATAGAGAAACTTTCATTAACATCTCCACCATGGAGAGTTGGAACACTATCTATGCTTGCCTACTGTAAGCTACTATCGAGTATAGACTACGTTAAAAACTATATTTCGAAGACTAGAATGTACGTAGCTTATGAGAGACCGTTAATAGCACGTTCACTAATAGATCTAGGCTTAAATGTTTATAGTAGTGAAACACATTTTATGCTTATATCGCTTAATGGACTAGTGAAATCGTATAAGTTAAAGTCGAGATTGCTAAGAGAATTCAATATACTAATACGTGATGCATCAACTATTCCAGGGTTAACCGATAACTATATTAGGATTAGTTTAAGAAATCATAGAGATAACATTGTGTTAGTTGAATGTTTAAGGAGGGTGCTGAGTGGTGAAGTTTCTTGAAGCACTAATAAGCTTCTATACAATACTACCACTTAGATATCACAATTTAGAGTATGCTGCTGAATACTCCTACCTCTCACCACTAGTAGTAGGCTTTACTACTGGTAGTATAGCTGGAATAGTATGTATTATTCTTGGCTGGATACTACCACCATGTATTCTAGCTGTTATAGCACTTTCAGTACTACTCTTACTCACAGGTTTCACTCATGTTGATGGGTTAATGGATGTTGCTGACGCTCTTATGTTTAGAGGTTCTAGAGAGGAGAGGTTAAAAATACTACATGACAAGTATTGTGGTTCAGCTGCTGTTATAACTGTACTTGTTGTTGAGTTAACTTCTATTATGTCATTAACTATATTAATCTGCCATAGCCTACTTTCAGCGGTTATAGCTATTATAATAGCTGAAGTGGTAGCACGTATACCACACGTAATACTAGCGTATCTAGGTCCTCTACCAAACTATCATGGTTTAGGCTACACCTTCGTTAGTAGAATGTTGGGGAGAGTAGATAAGCTAGTGAAAATGTTTATACTAACACTACCAGTAGTTATAGTGCTATCACTACTAGCCGGTATCACTCCTAAAGTTATTCTATTACTAGTGGTACTGTTACCCCTAACACTCCTATATAGAGCTGTTATTGTTAGATCATTCGGCTTTATAACTGGTGATATTCTAGGTGCATCTATAGAGCTATTTCGTACAGTATCACTTATAACACTATCAATAGGATTGTAGGAAGGGTTTTAGTGTGGTTGATGAGGTAGCTATTCTAGTTTTAGCTGTAGTTATAGACTTGGTTTTTGGTGAACCACCGTTAAAAGTACATCCAGTAGTAGTTTGTGGTAGAATAGCTTCCAAACTTACTAAACCTTATGGTAGTAGAGTTTACGGTATTCTACTATGGTTTATCTCGGTTATACCCCTACTATCACTTCTATACTTGGTAACTATTGCTGCTAGGTATTTGAATGTTGTAGTGTATATTGTTGTTTCAGCATTTATAGTGAAGACTACATTCTCTATAAGGCTAATGAATACTATTGTTAGGAATGCTATTAAGTGTATAGAGTGTGGCGACTGGTATTCAGCTAAAACCTATATTCAACAGCTAGTTAGAAGGAATGTTTTTAAACTTGATGAGGAGCATACACTTTCAGCATGTATTGAGTCTATTGCTGAAAGCCTTGTTGACGGGGTTGTAAGTCCACTATTCTACTATGCTATTATGGGTTTACCTGGTGCTCTACTTCAGAGACTAGCTAACACTATGGATAGTATGGTTGGATATAAGACACCAGAGTTAAAGAATATTGGGTGGTTTTCTGCAAAAGTAGATACAGTATTAAACTATATTCCAGCGAGAATAACAGCTCTAATGATAGCTTTAGCATCTATAATCTTAGGGTTGGACTGGAGAAACTCAGTAAAGGTGATGATTAGGGATCACAGTAAAACTGAGAGTGTTAATGCTGGATGGCCTATGTCGGCAATGGCTGGTGCTCTAAATGTTCAACTTGAGAAGGAAGGCTACTACACTCTAGGTGTAAAAGTGAAGAGGATAGAACTAGACGATGTTAGGAAAGCACTAAAAGTATACAATACCGTTACATTAATGTCAGTAATCCTCACAATAACACTAATCAGTATTAGGGTAACAGTAATACCATAAACCCTATAGAACTGTACATGATACTTAAGAAGTTAATACTTGATCGTCTTCTACGATTATATGGTTAGTCCTGTTTTCTTCTTTAGTATTGTAGCGAACAGTATGTATACTTGTATAAACTCTATTCTCCCAAGGTACATTCCAAGCATTAAGATTATTTTTCCTGGTAGTGTTAGGTTTGCTGATGCTATACCTACTGATAGGCCTACACAGCTCATTGCCGATGTTATTTCGAATAGTGAGTCTACAAATTTTGATCCACTAACCCACGATAGTAGTATAGCTAGTGTAAAGTCTATAGTTACATATGTTACTATAAAGTTTAGTGCACTAATTATCATTTCGTCTGTAACTCTCTCATCACCAATACTCCTCCTAATACTGACGGGTATTGCAACTATAGTTCTAAATGTTGTCCACGAGATATTCTTCATGAACAGGATGAACCTTAACACCTTTATACCGCCAGCTGTTGAGAATGTTGCACCACCAATAAACATTCCAGCTATAAGTATTGCCTTACTAGTATCTGAAAGGTTTGATAGAGGTATTAGTGTAAACCCTGTAGTTGTTGACCCAGATACCATATGGAATACACCGTAGACTAGAGAGTTGTATAGGTTAACTCCATCTATAAAGTGTAGTGATAGTGTTAGGAGTAGACTTAGGATGACAAGTATAACCATGTATGTTTTAAACTCACTAGATTTAAGTAGCTTATTGAGCTTTAGTGTTACAAGGTATCTTAAGTCACCAAAGTTTAGTGCTCCAAGAACCATAAACACTATGATAGGGTATATTATTAGTGGTGATCTATGGTATATTGGTGTAACACTATCATTATATATGCTCATACCGCCAGTAGCAATAGTTGTCATAATGTGGTTTAATGCTTCAAAAAATGTCATACCAAACGCCATATACGCTATTAAGCCTAGAACTGTCAGGAATATGTATATGGATGTTATTATTTTAGCTGTAGATAGAACTGTTGGTGTAAGTTTTCCCCTCTCAACTAGGTATACTCTAGTTATAATCCTGTATGCGTGTGGTAGTAGGACTACTGCGAAAACTACTACACCTAGTTCTCCAGCCCACTG
>DQVH01000079.1 GCA_015661855.1 Desulfurococcales archaeon | reverse complement strand
TATCAATCTGTATTGCTGGACACATAAACTCGTTTACACATGTATAGCATTTAGTACATAGATTTGAGTCTACGTAGAATACTGGTGTCTTTACACCTCCCCTCCTAAGCCTCCTTAATGTTACTAAACGGCACTCACCACGTGAAATAACAACAGCTACTCCCCCACGTCTAACACATTCTATAGCCTCCCTTAACGTACTCTCTAACTCTACAATATTGTATGAGCTAACAACTTTAACATAGTCTACACCCATAGTCTTAGCTATATCTTCTATTGGAATCACTTTCGCCTTCCCACCAGTAGCATTAACACCTGTACCGGGGTGTGGCTGGTGACCTGTCATAGCAGTCCATAGATTATCGAATACGAGGATTAGCATTGGAGCCCTATTATATAATGCATTAACTAACGGTGGTATACCTGCATGATAGAATGTGGAATCACCAATTAACGCTACTACTAGTGTATCACCACTTATAGCCTTCGATACACCACATGCAACACCTATACTAGCACCCATACATATACATGTATCTAGAAGCCTAAATGGTGAAAGATAGCCTAAAGTATAACACCCTATATCACCTAGGTAAACCGCTTTTACATTTAAAGATTGTATAACTCTCTTTAAAGCATAATAAGTTGCTCTATGGGGACACCCTGGACAAAATGTTGGAGGTCTTGGTGGAACTTTAAACTCTACACTCCTACATATACTAGTATTAGTAGTAATAGATAGTTGTGTATCTAGGAATTTACCTATAGCTTTAGCAACTCTCTCTAACGTTAACTCTCCAGTTAATGGTACAAGGTTTTTACCATACACTTTTACATTTAAACCATTATCGACAATTAAGTTTTTAACTTGAACTTCAACAACAGGCTCTAACTCTTCAACTACTAAAACACTATCAACATCCTCTAGTGCTTTCCTAGTTAGCCCGTTAGGTATTGGAACAACACTTGATATTTTAAGTAAGTTTACTTTCCCTAGTAGGTTACTATCACTTAATACTTCATATACGTATGAGTATGCTAAACCTGAAGCTATAATAGTCTTTCTAGAAGAATTGTAGTGTAATATGTTGAAGTCTGTAAGGTTATCTACCTCCCTTTTAATTCTACTCCATTTCTCAACGAGTATTCTACGTTGCCTTCTAGCATTAACTGGTACTAGAATCCACCTCTCAACATCTTCTTTACTAAAGTAGCCTTTAACCTTCGGCTTTTCAGGTTTACCTAGAACCACAACCCCCCTGGCATGACTGATTCTAGTTGTAGTTCTAAGTATAACTGGACTTTCAAACTTCTCTGAGAAGTAGAATAGGAAACGTGTAAGCTCTTTAGCTTCACCTGGAGAGTATGGTTCGAATACGGGTATGTAAGCGTGAAATCCTAGAATACGGTTATCCTGTTCATTCTGACTACTATGACATGAAGGGTCATCAGCTGAAACTATAACAAATCCACCTTTAACACCCGTATACGCACTACTCATTAACGTATCTTTAGCAACATTAACACCAACATGCTTCATAGCCGCTAAAGCTCTAATACCACACATTGCAGCACCATAAGCTACCTCAAAAGCAACCTTCTCATTAACACTCCACTCAACATATAAACCAATATCCCTAGCAATACTAGCTAGTGTCTCAACAATTTCAGTTGAAGGTGTACCAGGATATGCAGCTGCTACACCAATACCTGCCTCAATAGCACCTCTAGCAATAGCCTCATTACCTAAAAGAATAACCTTAGAACCTGGAGCTCCAAGAATAGACACTATAAACCCCTACCAAACCCACCATAGAATATTAGCTAGAAAAATATATAAATTCGAATAATTTAACACATAAACCCACTAACGTTTAACAATTACAGTACACTAGCCTTTCACAAGAATACTATTAACTCTCAAATACTATTTAAACTATAAAGTATACAAAGAAATATTAATAACTGGTACTGTAGCTTAGGGTAATCTCCTTGAGGAACATATTCTATGATCCAAGAGCTAGAGAAAGTCTAGCTTTAATGTTGAGAAGTTTAGGATTTTACGTACACTTACACTCATACGAGTACCTAGTTATGAAGAATGGTAAAATTATAGCAACAATATATCTACATCCAAGCTTAAACGAGATAGTAATAAATGTGTACAAATTCAACCCCGAAGCTGAAACCTACTCTAATATTATAGTTGAAGCTATAAGAAGGATAGATAAGGGTGGAAACAGAATACATGTAAGGAGAGTACCAGTACATGGTGATAAAGTATAGCTTACAATAAAATAGTAATTCTAGTAAATACACGGTACATAAGTGATAGTATAGTTGAAGATATACTATCAATACTCAAAAGTATCATACCTAAGGATAATGTTAATACTAAAGAGATAGTACTAGTCACATATAATACAAGCTCAAATACTAAACTAATAGTGGATAAGTTAGTATGTAAGCTAGGAGTAAACGTAACCTGTTACACTATCAACTCCTATAATGACCTCTATAGGGTAATCAGTAGTTTAAAACCATCAATAATTATTACCAACTACATCAACATCATTAACGGTAAACCCGTATTAGACGTAGATCTAGTTAAATCAGTATCTAACATCAGTAAAGAACACAGCATACCAATTATAATAATCACACCAAAAATAAAAGTTAGTGAAAAGGAGGTAACAAAGCTGATTTCACTTCTTGAGAAAAACGAACACAAAGAAAACAACAAATACAATTAGCCAGAAGATAGCATAATAAAACATTACTCTAGAACTCTCATAGATAAGAGTAGACAACACAGTTAATATAAAGTTAAGAAGTGATATCACTAAAACCATGTACAACATAACCCTGTAAACACTCCTTAATACTCTAACTCTACTATCCAATTATTAACACCACACAGAAAACTTATTGTGAGGGGCTAAGTGTTTTACCTTATGTGGAGCTGTTGAGTATTAAAGGTAAGTATATAGGTAGACTGCTAGTACTCCTTAGCTTAACTACTCGTACCACTCATAAAGGTGGTATATAACTAAAAGTCTCATCCTTTAGAGTGGAGGATCAGAGCTGTATAAATGACTGGAATTAGGAATTTAACTGTAGATTCTCATGGAACTCTCTTAAGCATTGCTTAAAAGTGTTTTTAGATTTATGTTTTTCTTTTAATTTCCTCTAGTAGTACATCAGCTAGTATCTTTATTCCTTTATCTATATCTTCTATTGATGGGTAGCTAAAGTTTAATCTCATAGTGTTATGTCCGCTACCGTCGATGAAGAAGTTTCTTCCAGGTACATATGCTACTCCACGATTAATAGCCTTGAATAGCATTTTACGTGTATCAACATGTTTAGGTGCGTAAACGAATACAAACATACCACCAATAGGTTTAGTCCACTCAACACCCTCGGGCATATACTTTTCTAGAGAGTTTAACATTGCATCCCTCTTTCTCTTATAGAACTTTGGAAGTATTTGTGTTTGCCTATCAACAAGCCCTGAAACTAAAGCTTCATAAGCTATAAACTGTGTTAGTGTTGATGAGCATAAATCTAGTGATTGCTTAAGTAAAGCCATCTTACTTATAATCTCCTTTTCAGCTACAACCCATCCAAGTCTAAGTCCAGGTACAAGTACTTTACTGAACGTACTAAGATATATTACTCTACCACTTTTATCAAGAGACTTTAAGTGTCTAACCTCTACATCCTCAAATAGTATGTAGCCATACGGATTATCTTCAACTATTAGGAAATCGTATTCCTCAGCAAGCTCTAGTAGTCTCTTCCTCCTCTCTAAACTCATTGTTATACCAGTTGGATTTTGAGCTGTAGGAACAGTGTATAGGAATTTAGGTTTAATACCCTCACTCTTCAACTTTGATAGTAGTTTCTCAAG
>DQVH01000050.1 GCA_015661855.1 Desulfurococcales archaeon | reverse complement strand
CTTCAGATTTTTCTAAGTTTGTATTCGACACCTTTAACACCTGATTCACCTAGTATTGTAGTACCCATAACCTTAAGTATCATTTCAGAATTTAATATGAGTTTAGATAAAGTTCTCCTCCAAAATACTATTGGAGGCCAGATAATCCTCCTCTTACCAGTATGGTACTCATAGATCTTCCTTAACGTATATAGTGTTTTGAGTACTCTCACACTATCCTTACCAAATATTAGTCTAATCCTATCCCTAACTTTACCATCATCTACTCTTGTAAAGTCTATACTTAATTCTTTAGAGGCAACTTTACATAGAATTGTATACAAGCTTGCTAAAAGCTCTATGGTATCTCTTTTAGAGAGGTGTTTAACATTGTAAATTCTCTTTTCAGGTAATTCAACTTCACAAAGTACACTTACTCTACTATGGCGGTATATACCCTCATCATAACCACATATTCCCCCAACCCTTCTTAAAAGAGAGTATGATAGAAGGAGTATTGCAAGAAGTATAGGTATCTTTATGGTTAAAGGTAATTCTCCTAAAAGTGATAGGTATAGTGTATCGAGAAATCTAATAACCATAGTTGCAAGTAGTGATAGAATTAACCCTATAGGTGGTATAGGTAAGTTCATCAAACTATTTATGTCAAGTACTCTATAGTGGTAACAATCAATTAAGATTTTACAGTCTCTATCACCACGTGTTAGTAGTTCAACTATATCTAGTGCAAAACGTTTGTTATCTATTGGGGTATATCTAGACGGTATAGACTCATTTAAATACTTCTCGTTGAAAAACTGGTTTATGAAAATACTACTATCGGATAGTATTACTCCATCATACCAATCTCTAGTACAATATATGATAACTGGTTTACTGTTGAATCTACATAAGATTTCGAATCCCCCACTCACATTATGTATGTCAATATATGATGCTATGTTTAAGAGTAGAGTGTATGTAGTACCGTTAATACTACACTTAACTACAGGATATAGTGGGCCGTAGGGTGAGAGAGGATCTCTTAAAACGATACCCGGTATACTCAGGTTAAATAGTCTATTTAATAGAGTATTTGATGTTACACTTTCATCCGCTATAAGGAATGATACTCTTTTAGCTCTACTAGCTATCTCTATTAGTTTTTCAACTTCTATAGGTGTAAATGGTTTATCTGGGGCAATAACTATGTATACTATGCTATCATTATTTGTAATAATTCTGTCAATATCGTTTAGAGATGTTACCATGTAGACCTTGTACCCCCTATCTATAAGTGTATTATAGAATTCAGATGTACCATTCCATAGGGTATTGTATGGACTTGTAGATATGTTTAGAGTTACTGGTAGTGATAGTATTTTGAATGGAGCGTAAATTGATGCAATAAATGCTATAAATATGAGTATTAGGGTGAATGTTTTCCTACTAATCATCTCCTCTCTAGCCTCCTCGAAATCTCCTCATAACCTCTCCTACATACATCTACTTCCTCTAATCCAACAGGCTTATTACCATACTTAACTTTCTCGTAAATATACGTCATAGACTTGAATATGCTGTATTCAAATCTAGACCTTAACCTAGAAAGATACTCTCTAGGGGTTTCATAGCTATACTTAGGTATACCCTTTCTCCTCATAACCTCTAATGCTAGAAGGTAATATCTTATAACTGGATGAAGGTTTACACTCATCATGCTTTCTAAACGCTTAATCGTTATGAACGTTTTCACATCACTAACACACTTACGAATTATCGATCTTACTGGTTTGAGTAGTGGAAGCACTACAACCACAAGTACTATTATTACTATGGGGAGTATACTCGTAATGTTTACCTGTGGTATTACCTTTAGACTTGGAGTTACTAGTGTAGGAATACCAATATTTCCTAGATTGGGTAGTCTACCTATACCGGTTTGAATCTGTTTTTCGAGTCTAGCTGGGGTGATGGTCTCCTCTTTAACTTCTCCCATATCGAATAGCTGTTTTAGTGTATCGGATTCCATTTTAACTAGTTTACCACTACTTGTTATACTTGTTGGTAGTTTTCTCAATATCTCATTTAGTTCCTCACTCGAGATATAGCCTTTACTAAGTAGTTCTGATAGTACTTCACCAAGTCTACTATACACAGTGGTGTAAAGTTTACTTGCTGTATAATAGTCGTTTCTCATTAACGTATTAGCTAATTCAACTAATAGTTTTGAGTATGAGGGATCGATATCCTTGGTTAAAGATGCAAGTTCTAGTAGTGCATTAACTGTCTCTACAATATCAAGTTCACTCGTACTAACATTAAGTAGGCTAGTTAATGTTAGTAGTGTATTACTGTTGAGAACCACCTTTACCTCATTACCCTCTAAGCTAACTTTATGTGAAGCAAGTAGTGATAGAAGTGATCTAGCCTCCTCAGATAAGGTAAGGTATAGTTCACTATTCTCCTCTAAGAGTTTACTTAAAGCGATTAAGCTCTGATTTAAACTCTCAATATCAGCTCTCTCAATACTACTCTGTATTCTACTCAATATCGCTATTATGGATTGGTCTAGCTCACCACTATACCTATCTAGTAGTGTTTTCGTTAAGTTGTAGACTAACGATAGCCTCCTAATAATATCTTGGTATAATGGTCTCTCAGTTACATTACTAGCTAACTCTCTATCATGTCTCCTACTAACTATTTCTACACTTAAGCATAGAGTTGAAGTTAGAGCTACGGCTATAACTATGAGGGTAATAGCAGTAAGTAAGAGTATTCTAACCACTATAAACATCCCTATCAGAAGTAAAGTTTTCAAGGTTATTAAACTCTAACTATAGAACACAATACTCTAATAGCAATGTTACTATTTTAACCCTAATCCATCCCAAGAAAAACACCTTCACCATGTAAGAGTTTTAACAATTTAATTTAATGCTATTAAGTTTAAGCTAATGTGTACTACGTCTACATTATTCGAGTATTTATTTTTAGCCTATTTAGCTTCCATATCTATCTATATATTACCTGCTCCTATATTGAATATTT
>DQVH01000030.1 GCA_015661855.1 Desulfurococcales archaeon | reverse complement strand
GAGTATTTAATGGTAATAGCCGTTATACTATTATCCTCAATAGTTACTGCTAGATTATGGTGTGGATGGCTTTGCCCTCTAGGTGTATGTCAAGAATATCTCAGCATGGTTTATGGGAGAGCTAAACTACCTGTAAGGGTTAACAGGTTTCTATCTAAACTTAAATACATTGTATTAGCAGTAGTAGTGTTACTAGTGTTAGCTAGTGGAAGTCCATTGTGGTGTAGTAACTGCCCTACACTTACACTTACTGAAACCCTACACTCACTAGTAGTACCAGTGGAGAAGCTAATCCTACTAGTTATAGCCTTAACTATGATAATCCTATGTATACTTGTACCTAGATTCTTCTGTAGATACATATGCCCTGTAGGTGCACTCTTAGAGTTACTAGTTAGACTTAGAGTTTACATATTCAAGGTTAAGTCGGGTAGTAAGTGTAGGCATTGCAGATACTGTCATGCCGTTAGCTACTGCCCTATGGGTTTAAGTAGACCTGGAGGAGTAAACTGTATCTCATGTCTTAACTGTATTAGTAGGTGCCCATTCAACTCATTAGAGTTATCGTTAACATTCAGACCAGTATTAGGGAGGCATACTTTAAAGTGGTAGAGTGTAAATACGTAGTAGTGTAGTATAGTGGCTTGGCTGGTCATATGTGAAACTTGTTGAATACCTTGAGTTGAAACGTAGAGTTAGGGAGAAACTCTCGACATTAATTCCAGAGAGTAGACTTAAAGTTGTTCAACGTGATCCACATACTAGACGTAAGCCTATAGGTTGTGGTTTAACAGTTCATGTAGGCTATGGGTGTACTAATAGGTGCCTATACTGTTACATTCAGGATATGGGTTTCAGCTTTAAAGGTGTAAAGCCGAGTCCCTTGTCAGGTTTAGAGTTAGCATACGCATTAACATTAAACCCATACTTTATCCCCGGTAAGCTAGGTACATTCCTAGCTATCGGTAGTATAACTGAGCCATTCCATAGAGTTAACGTTAATGTTACACTAGAGTTTATGAGGTATGTTAGACTCTACCTAGGTAACCCACTACAGTTTTCAACAAAAATGTACTTAGATATAGATTTAGCCCGGAAGATTAGGGATTTTGCAGGCTCCAATATTAGCCCACTAGTAACAGTAGTAACTATTAGGTTTTCGGAGAAACTTGAACCAAATGCTCCACCACCACAGTTAAGATTTGAAAGTATAGAGAATCTACGTAGAGTAGGGTTAAAACCACAACTATTCATGAGACCCGTAATACCGGGTATAACGGATATTGAGGCTAAGGATATAGTTGCTGAAGCGAAAACCCGTGGTGTAGTAGGTGTAGTTATAGGTGGTTTTAGAGTTACAAAGAGGATTATCAGTAGACTTAGAAGTGTAGGGTTAAACGTAGACTACATACTAGCCTATACACCTAAAACCCCTACAGGTAGTGAGCAAATACCACTAAACATTACCGATATTAGGAGGGGTATTGTTGAAAACGTTAAAGAGTATGGTGTAATACTACACTTTCACGCATGCTGTGCATGCGCATTTACACATAGTGTTCCATGCTGGAATCTATGCTGGATTAGAAATGGTTGTACCAAATGTCCAAACCAGTGTTGGATTAAACAGCCAAGTATAGATGAGAGTAGTGTATGTGACCTACTAGAATACATGGGTGTAAAGTTTAAGGATATCAGTGTAACCACGGATAGAATAACAGTACACGTGAGGGGTAAGGTTTACCCACGTGAACTCCCAATAATACTCTCAACTCTTACAAGGAGGACAACAAGTATAGTTACGGAAAAATAGAGTATGATATCCTATAAATGGATGGATAGTTGGAGGGAGAAAGAGATATTGGCTGTTTCTGTTTAGGCTTAGACTTCACCATAGTATGCTTTTATGAATAACTCCTTTAACTCTGATATTAATGGGTGTCTTGGGTTAGTACTTGTACATTGATCGTTGAATGCTGTCTCAGCCATGAAGTCTAGTTTCTCCATAAACTTATCCTCACTAATACCTAGCTCCTTTATACTCATTGGTAATCCCACTTTCCTCTTTAAATCGTTAATTGCCTCTATTAGCCTCATAACCTTCTCTTCAACTGTTTTACCACCTAACCCTAGATAGTCTGCTATTTCAGCATACCTTTCTGGTGCTGAATAGTACTTGTACTGTGGGAATGCTGTATTCCTTAGTGGCTTCCATACCGCATTATACTTTACAACTTGACTTACTACTAGTGCACATGCAAGTCCATGTGGTATATCGAATACTGAACCTAGTACATGCGCCATACTATGACCTACACCTAGAAATGCATTAGCAAAAGCCATACCAGCTATTGTAGCTGCATAGTGCATTTTCTCTCTAGCCTCTAACGTTCCCTTCTCATAGCTTTCAGGTAGATACCTGAATATCAGTTTTAGTGCTTGTAGTGCTAGTGGATCAGTAAACTCTGTTGCATAAACTGATACGTAGGCTTCTAGTGCATGTGTTAAAGCGTCAAATCCTGATACTGCAACAAGCCTCTTAGGTAGCTTCTCTACAAAGTATGGGTCAACTACTGCTACTGTTGGTGTAACCTCGTAAGCTACTATTGTTAGCTTAATTTTGCTATCACTATCCTTTAATACAAGGAATGGTGTTACCTCTGAACCTGTACCACTAGTTGTTGGTATTGCAACCATAATAGCCTTTCTACCTAAAGGTTCTACTCTGTAAACCCTCTTCCTTATATCCATGAATCTTAGTGATGCACTTCTAAGATCTACTTTGGGTTGCTCGTATAGTAGCCATACACCCTTAGCTACATCGAGTACCGATCCACCACCCAAAGCCACAATGGTATCCGGTTTAACCTCATTTGTAGCTTCAAGTGCTTTAACTACTTCATCTATAGATGGTTCAGGCTTAATCCTATAGTATATGTGGACGTCTAAACCCATATCCTCAAGTATATCACGTACTCTTTTAGCATACAGTGAGTATATTACTGGATCACAAAGTAGTATTGCATTCCTCCTTCTACCCTTAAGTTCATCGTTAAATGCATACTCTAAACATCCATACCTAAAGTATATTCTTGGTGGAACCTTAAGCCATAGCATATTCTCTCTTCTATCTACAACACGTTTTATATTGAGTAGGTGTTTAGGACCAATATTATCTGTTACTATGTTTTTACCCCATGTTCCACAACCTAAAGTCATTGACGGCTCTAGTTTGAAGTTGAATATGTCACCTACACCACCAAATGATCCAGGTGTGTTCACTAGTATTCTTGAAGCTTTTAGTGCATAGTAGAATCTCTCAATAACATCCCTTCTCTTCGAGTACACTATTGCTGTATGTCCTAGTCCATCATACTCTAGTACCTTCCTACACTTCTCAATAGCCTCATCAACACTCTCAACTACGTGGAATGCTAGTACCGGGACAAGTTTTTCAGCTGAAAGCCTAAACCCCCTACCTACATCAGGTAACTCTACAACTAATACTCTAGTGTCAGGTGGAACCTTAATACCTGCTAGTTCAGCTATCTTTCTAGCTGAAACACCTACTACATCCGATCTTATACGGTTATCCTCTGTAAAGATGACATTCTCGATAGCTTTAGCTTCATCCGGTTTTAGAAAGTATGCTCCAAGTTTTTCAAGCTCCCTTCTAACTCTATCAGCTATACTCTTCAAAGTTATAATTGTTGATTCTGCACAGCATAGAATACCCCAGTCGAAAGTCTTACTCATTAGTATGTAGTTTGCAGCCATTCTAATATCAGCTGTTTCATCTAT
>DQVH01000139.1 GCA_015661855.1 Desulfurococcales archaeon | reverse complement strand
TTATGCCAACAGAGAAGATACTTGAAGCATCAAAGGGTATAGCTGTAAAGACTATACGTGTAATAATGAAGCCTGGAACATACCCTAGAATGTGGGGTAGTTCTAAGAGGAAAGAGTAAATGGGTAAAGAAAGCCACTATTATACTGAAAAGCCTAGAGTGATAGGTAGGAGGAGTGTAATTTCAGATGTAATTAGGGGTATACCTGTAGAGTTTGTTGTAGAACCAGGTGTATTCTCTTATGAAAGAGTGGACCCCGGAACAAAACTACTACTAGAATATGCAGTAATACCTAGTGAAGGTGTAGTACTAGATATGGGGGCAGGATATGGGGTTATAGGTATTACTCTCGCTAAAATCAATCCTAAACTAAAAGTATACATGGTAGAGATAAATACGAGAGCTGTACAACTAGCTAGGATAAATGCTAAAAGAAATAATGTAGAGAAACAGGTGGTGGTACTACAGGGAAACCTATATGAACCAGTAGACAACATGAAATTCAATGCAATATACTCTAACCCACCACTTACAGCAGGCATGAGTATAGTAGAGGAGATAATTAGAGGAGCAAAAGATCACCTCGTAGAGAACGGTATACTACAGATGGTATTAAGAAGGGGCTATGAAAGAATAAGAAGAATAATACTAGAAACATTCAATAACATAGAGGTGCTAGCAAGTAAGAGAGGATATAAAGTAGTATTAGCAAAAAGGTGATATAACATAAAACTAATAAACCAAGTTAATAAAATAACATGTATGGAGCGCCGGGGTGACCGAGCGGACTAAGGTGCCGGCCTTGAGTTAAACTTCAAGAAAGCCGGTGGGGGTTAATCCCCCGCGCGGGTTCGAATCCCGCCCCCGGCGCCACACTAATACATAAAATTGAAAATTATGATGAAATCATATTCTAAACTCATGCTTAACTCTAGAATGTAAAGTATAAGAAGGAGCTGGTGCGGCCGCCGGGATTTGAACCCGGGATCGCCGGCGTGGAAGGCCGGCGTCCTAGTCCAGGCTAGACGACGGCCGCACCACTACCCAGTCTACTAAGTATATGGTGTGTTAATAAAGTTTTACATAGAACTACTTCATACCTGACACTAGTCTACATAGCTAAGTCAAGTTTATTTACTCTTAACATACATAATTTAAAGTGATGATGTGAAGAGGGTCTCACGACCTAAAAGGGTTGGGGATGAAGAGAGCCGGAAAAGCTGAATAAGAGTTATCTAACTTACTATTAAGGTGTAAACATTTAGATGCTCTAGGCTATACTTCGACATTCAATACTACTAAATATGTTCTGGCGGTATTAACGTAATGCTATGGAGGTATGTAAACTAGCTGACTTATAGGAGAATTAGTTTTGTTGGTGGGCCCGCGGGGATTTGAACCCCGGACCACCGGGTTATGAGCCCGGCGTTACAGGGTGTCGGTGAGCCCCCGACAAACCTCTCTGCCGGGCTGAGCTACGGGCCCACTCTACATATACCTTTAATGTTGTTCTCTTTTTAAACTTTCTTATAATTCTCAAGAGGATAAAATTAGATTTCACAGCTTCTATGTAATCATAAAACTTCTATGAGAGACATTCAAGCTTATAGTGCGATATACTTATAGACTCCTACTAATAATAAGGGATACTTGGGTATACACGTGCCGCCGTAGCTCAGCCTGGGAGAGCGCCCGTGGACACTCATACCCAGGGAATTTACTACTCCCTGGGTATGAGTGTTCCGGCGAAGCTGAAGACCGGGATGTCCGGGGTTCAAATCCCCGCGGCGGCACCACTCTAATTCTACCATTAAACCATTAAAACGGGTATACATTTTACCCACACAGTATATAATGTATTACTTGGCCTGTGTGAACGGTAATACCGTAGGGGGTTTAGGATTTATGGTCATAAATGATATTGAGTGGGGGTTTTTCAAGGGTAGTATTAGGTTACTTATTCTATCACTACTTGAAGAGTCTTCTATGCATGGCTACCAGATTTTAAAGCGTATTGAGGAGTTTTTCGGGTCAAAGCCGAAACTTAGTACTATCTATACTATTCTAGCTGAACTTGAGAGGAAGGGTCTCGTCAAGTCTAATATGGGTTTGAAGAAGTACTACTCACTAACAGATAACGGTAAGAGAATACTTCATGAAATTAGGAGACGTAATGAGGAAAAAATAAAACGCTTAATATCAACTATCCTTGGAAGTCACAAGTAAACTATACTAGTAAATACCATCTCTTACCAGCATATTTATCAATTACAACTATGAGTCTTACACTATAATCTATACTAATAAACCAACGTGTACCAGCATGTACCCTAATACCGTTTTTAACCATTCTCTTAATTACCCTTCTAGGATATAATGGTAAACCTTTAATACGCCAAGACAAACTATCACGCACGACAACAATACTACCTGAATATTCGCTTCTAAACATTACTCTCAACAACTAAACTAAAAATAATGTTATATTTAGGGTGGTATGGGTATGAGCAATCAGAAGGAAATATACATATTAGGTATTAATGGGTCTCCACGTAACTATGGTGGAACATATAAACTATTGAAAATAGCTCTAAAGGCAGCTGAAAATGAGGGAGCTAAAGTTAGAATGTATAATCTTTATGAAATGGATATTAAGCCGTGTATTGGATGTCTATGTGATATACAGGAGGCTTGTAGATACCCCTGTGTAATAGACGATGATATGAATAGGCTATACAAGGACATTTTAGCTGCCGATGGACTAATAATCGCAACACCAATATTCTGGTATTCCCCATCAGGTCCTACAAAGAACTTTATTGATAGACTAACAGTATTCGAAAACATGATATTCATTACCGGTAGAAGCTGGGTTGAAGGGAAGGTGTGTGGATTAATAGCTGTAGGTAACGACTCCGGCTCCATTATGGTATTATCCAACCTAATGATAACATTAAATTCTATGGGCTTTATTATACCACCATTCGCTATAGCCTATTATACTGAGACAGGGGATGTCTTAGAGAAAGATTCGACAGTTTACGATGCATACAATGTTGGAAGAAATGTAGTATTAATGGCTAAGATAGTTAAAGAGTTTAAGAGTGTATGGTATGTTCATAAGGAGGTTGAGAAGACTATTATAAAGCTTAAAAAGCTTATTAATGAAGAGGCTAGAGAGAATGCTAGTAAAGTTAGAAGTGAAAGATACAAGGTCATAACTAAACTTTTA
>DQVH01000035.1 GCA_015661855.1 Desulfurococcales archaeon | reverse complement strand
TCTATAAACTTCTCCCATGAAACAGGTTTTACACCATACTCAACTAGTGAACGGTTAAACAACTTGTAGAAACGCTTTAAACTGTAGATTAATGTCTGATCTAAATCTAGTATTACAAGCTTTAATACCATACTAGACCACATAGGCTACAGCTACTTACTTTAATTTAACTATGAGTGCTGGTACTTAGAATGCAATAGTATTTTAAAAATTTTACTTCCACTTTAAACTATCGGGAATGATAGTTTAAAATAAATATCCCGTATGCCACTATTAATCTAGCTTAAGAGCAGTATGGGTTACACTATACACTATATACTGTTTGGGTGAAGTGTAAGACCATGAATTACGGGCTATCTGTGGGTAGAGTGTTTACGGCTATACTAATCTCACTATTAATTCTAGTATTCACTGTTAACACTATAACGTTATGTATGAGTTATCATAATGTTAGACCTTACGGTTTAAAGCTACGTGATTACGCTGAGTTTATAGTTAAATTGAAGATTATCGTTAGAGCTAATAAGACTACTAGTGATCCATTCGAAATAAACATATACGCTAACAATTGGTGGAGTAAACTTGAACTAATAAATTCAACACCTAAACCTGAAATAGTATACTACGACTACAATAGGGGTGTAGAGGTTTCAGAGAGTGATCCATTCTCACATACAGTTCTAGTATTCGATTTTGGATACATGAGTATGTATGAGGAGAGGGAGGTAGAGTTAACGTTTCTAGTTAGAGCATACAAGGTTAGTGGTAGTATACTTGCTCAGGAACGTAGATTTGTAGGTAGAGTTAGTGATGCTGAGAGGGAGCTTGGTGAAAAGTATAGTGTATTCACTGGGGAAACTACATGGTGGGATTATAGTCACCCAAATGTACAGAGGGTTATAAGGGAGATTCGTAAAGGTCTACCATTAAACGCTACAGTATATGATATTGTTGAGAGAATACTATACTGGATTTCGACAAACATGTACTACTATGAGCCAGAAGACTATCCAACATTTAGGCTTAAAGCTAGTGAAATACTTAACCCCAATAGGACTATTACAACACCTGAGGGTAAGAGGAAATTCTTTGGTGTATGTAGACACTTTGTAGACGTCTTTGTAGCTTTAGCTAGAGGTTTAGGTGTTCCAGCTAATAGGTTTGAGGGGCTAGTTATAGCTGAAGCCTATGGTAGATACTGGCTTCTAGGATACCATGCATGGGCTGAAGTGTATATGCCAGGTTATGGGTGGATTCCAGTAGAGGTAACACTAGCTTCAAGACTAGAATACGATATTATTAAGCCTGGAGACCTAATATACTACTACATACCCAACTTCCACGAGTATACTGGAATAACCTATCAGAGTCCACCCTACGACTATCTATACTGGATAGACAGTATCGACATAGTTAAAGTTGATAGGACTAGTGAAACTCAGAAGACAACACCCACTATAGCTACTCCTACAGTTACAGTAGAGTATCCCGTACAAACCAATACTACAACACCTACAGTAAGTAATATCTCAAATAACACCTTTCCCGCAAACTCTACAACAACCCACCCGGCAGCACCAAAAGCCACCACTATACCAGACTATAAGGATATATTACTGATTTCACTAACAACCATACTGGTAGTATACGTTATATACCGTATTGTGAGGGGAGGAAGACGTTAAGGGTGTTATAGGTTTATGGGTAGACTACCGTTACTTGCGGATGGGAGTATTGTTGGAGATTATGAACCACTATTTAGGTACTGGGAGAAGGCTAAAGTGAAGGATAGAAGGCTTGCTGAAAATGTTACATTGAAGAGTGAGGACTTTAAGTATTTAAATAGCTTAATTGAGCATGCTCGTAGAATAAACCTTCTAGACTTAATGGAGACACTAACTAACCACTTTATCGATAGAGTTGAAGGTACTATAGCTGTTGAAACATATAAGGAGCTACTAGGTTTAGAGTTAGAGGTTTCAGAAGCTAAACGTAGAATAGCTAGAATACTAGCGGGATGGCTTATTGAAGCTGGTAGACAGTGGGGAATAGTTAAATTGGAAGGACTATACTATCTAAAGCGTAATAGGGATAAAATGTAGTATTTCGAGAGGTGTAGTAGATAGTGGAGTATAAGATTAAACTAGATAATGTATGGGTAGAGTATGATAGAGTTAACGACATACTCTACATAAACTTCTGTGGTAAAGGTGAGGAAGCTGAGGAGACAATACTCCTAAACGACAATATTATTGTTGGTGTTAAGGAGGGTAGAGTTGTAAACATAACGATAATGAACTTAACAGGTAAAGAGTAGACACATGGAAATATAAACATTTATTTCTGCAGTAAACATAGTATACTAGGTGATGAGTGCCCGCGTCGAGAGACCACATGTAGGGGATGATCAGGGAAGAGCCGTTCTGAACAATCAACTCTACAATAACCCACCAGTAGCACTAGAATTCTCATAAACATTAAGAAGCTACTAACCCTCACTAAACCCGTGTAATTAAAGTTGTTTTAGAGTTTCTTTTCCTCTCTAACTCTAAATCTAGCTTTCACC
>DQVH01000136.1 GCA_015661855.1 Desulfurococcales archaeon | reverse complement strand
TCACCTTGTAGAGTTTAACTACTCTAAGTCTACTTTCAGAACTAACCCTTCCTAATCCTACAATATTACCCCTACTATCAAGTATTACTACTTGCTGATTTCTCTCATAACCCCCTTTAAAACTTAAGTATGCTCCCTCTCTAACCCTCTCACCAGGATTTAACATGTAGGTGGGTACAAGGTTTTCTTGAACAAGTTTTACAGCACCAGCATAGTCTAGTCTAAACCTCCACATACGTGTTAGTGGGTTAAAGTAGAGTTTACCTACGAGGTTACCGTTAACAAATACTTCTTTAAGATCATCAAGGTATGTACCCTTATTTAAAAGTATAAACCTCCCATCACCAATGAGTTTAGTATATACACTTTCACTACCAAACTCTAAAAGTAGTGCTTTCCTAAGTAACTCTATGTCATGTGTAAATGCTGGTCTAGCATCACATGGCTCTGTCATTTTAAGTTTGAATCCTCTACTCTTACACTTATCACAGATACTTCTAAGTATTGGTACATTACATTCAGGACACCAGTATACTTCAACTACCTTTGGCCAACTCTTCTTCTTCACTCTCATACGCCCTCTTCTTTCTCTCATATTCCTCTCTCGAACTAATAATTCTAGCTGGTACACCAGCAACAACAACCTCTGGAGGTACATCTCGTGTTACAACTGCTCCAGCTGCTACAACACTATTCCTACCTACTCTTACACCAGCTACCAATACTGCATGTGCCCCGATAACGACACCATCCTCAATTATTACCCCCTTAAGCCTCTTACTTACAGGGTATTTATCATTAGTTATCATTACACCAGGCCCTAGGAATACATTATCGTGTATTACCGTTTTTGGTGGAATGTACACTCTCGATTGGATATTTACATTATTCCCAATTCTAACATTACCATCTATTATAGTTCCACTACCAACTTTAGTATTATCGCCTATAACTGTATTCTCTCTTATTAATACGAAGTGTCCTGTTTCAACATAATCCCCTATAACTGTACCCTCATAGATAACGGTATTAGCTCTTATAATACAGTGTCGTCCAATTCTACAGCCAGAACTTAGATTATCGAGTACTTTAATGAATTCACTACTCAAGGTACTGGAGGCTAGATTTCCATTTAAAACACTTAACACTTTAGCTCTAGTAGGGTATCCTAGAATAACATTGTTACCGATAAGCGTTTGTTCATCTACAACTGTAGCTCCCAAAACTATAGTGTTTAACTCAATAACAACATTACCCTTAAGACTAGCCTTTGTAGATATATACCTCAACTTAACAATCCACCCAACAAGTATAAATGCTCAGTTTAGACTAGACTGGTGTAATGTTATTTTTAGGAATAAATATGTCTTTAGCCTTATAATCACTGGGTATGAGCTAGAGGTGTTTCACGTGAGGAGTTTGAGAGGAAGAGATCTACTTACACTACAAGATTATACTAGAGAGGAGATAATGTTTATTCTTGAAACAGCTAAAATGTTGAAGCAGAGATACTACTCGGGTGAAAGAGTTATACCGATACTTAAGGGTAAAACTTTAGCTATGATATTTCAGAAGCCGAGTACTAGAACTAGAGTATCATTTGAGGTTGCTATGCACCAGCTTGGTGGATTCACATTATACTTAAACTGGAATGAGCTACAGCTCGGTAGAGGTGAAACTATTGCTGATACAGCTAGAGTTTTAAGTAGATACGTTGATGGAATAATGGCTAGAGTTTATAAACACTCTGATTTAGAGGAGTTAGCAAAGTATGCTGAAATCCCAGTAATTAATGGTTTATCAGACTTATATCATCCATGTCAAGCACTAGGTGATATGCTAACAATATGGGAGAAGAAGGGTAAACTAGAAAACCTAAAAATAGCATGGGTTGGTGACGGTAATAACGTATGTAACTCACTAATAATAGCCTCAACAAAACTAGGCCTCAACATAGCTATCGCGACACCTAAAGGATATGAACCTCCAAAACACGTAATAGAGTGGGCAAAACAGAATGCTAAAGAGTCAGGATCAGAAATAATACTAACAAATAACCCAGTTAAAGCCGTAGAGAATGCAGATATAGTTTATACTGATGTATGGGTTTCCATGGGCCAGGAGAAGGAGAGAGAAATAAGACTTAAAGTATTCAAACCATACCAGGTTAACAAAGAACTACTAGCTAGAGCTAAAGAGGATGTAATATTCATGCACTGTCTACCAGCTCGTAGAGGCGAAGAAGTAACAGATGAAGTAATAGATGGACCGTGGAGTGTAGTTTGGGATCAAGCAGAAAACAGGTTACACGTACAGAAAGCTATACTAAGCCTACTACTATAGCATTAAAGGGTAATACATTAAAGTACAGCGCATTCCAAATAGAACTTCTATAAATACTTTTCTGAATATCTCCTAAAATAAGCAATGTAATACTCCAATGGGTTATATCTCGTGAAATTATTATTGACTATTTAAACTCCTCTAAGGGTATTACCTAGGAGCTACCTATATATATGATTGAATATAAATTCACAATAGCGTAGGTGTAACTCTAAATCTTGAGGGTATAGTGTTATGCCGGTTATTTACGTATGTAGAGTATGTGGGTTCAAATTGTATGAGTTTGAGAGAGTAGGACAAGACTATTTCGGTGTACCAACACCAAGTGAAGTTATTAACTGGTATGGTGGTGTCTGTCCTAAGTGTAATTCTAAACTTAATAGGCCATCATTAGAGGATGTAATAATAAAACCTTTAAGGAAGACTAGCTATACGAGGGTATTAGCACTACACTAACACCTAAGCAGGGTTAATGATTGATACCTCTTTGATTTCTAATGTTTTTTAATAGTTGAATTATTGCATATCTTATTGCATCACTTCTACTCTCAAAATAGCCTTTCTCAACAAGCTTATCTAGTTCGTCTACGAGAAACTGTTTAACCTTAACTGTTACTACTACTGTTTCATTTGGTTTCGTAAGTTTAACTTCCAATAACTCATTCACCTGAATGAATAGTAATATTCAGTAGAATTAATATATTACTGAAGAGAGAGTTCAGTCATCACCTTATAAATTCTAAACTTTAAGACTACTTACTCCCCACTATTAGTGAGAGTAAACTGCTCATTATCTCATCTGCTTTCCTAGCATACTCCCACTTTCCACCCGTTAATTTAACTGCTTTCTCCATCTCTTCTCTATCGTAGTCACTTAATCTACCAAATGAGCATATATCTATTCTTACATTGCATCTCCTAGCATACTCAGCCATAATACTTAATGGTACACCTTCATTAAATGTTCCATCAGTTACAAATATTATCCTCTTCTTATATGCTGGTGTACTTTGTATTTTAAACATTTTTATTGCTTCTTTAACTGCTTCTCCTGGTGCAGTAGCTTCACCCATAACCTTTATTGATTTAACTGCTTCCTCTAGAGCATTAATATTTCTAGTTAAATCGACTATAGGATATGCGTACATGTAGAAACCTATAATACCTATACGTCGATACGGATTTAACTCTAAAGCTCTCCTAATGAACAACATTATAGCCTTTTTAGCAGCTTCAAGTCTATTAGGTTTATAGTCTTTACTATTCATACTTATAGATGTATCTATAAGTATTATTATGTCCTCGGGATCACTTTCACTATTAACCTTACGGTTTTCACTATTAAATATCAAGTACCCACCCACTCTATAGCCTTTATAGTTGGGGTTGCTTCTATCTTAGATTTCTAGTTCTAATGGTATAGCTATAGGGTAGCTTTTTGCTCTCTCAACTATATCGACTAGACTACTCCCTTTTAGAATACCTAGATCTCTTAGATTTAATATTATTGCTAAAGATGAAACTGCTTCTACACCATTATCTCTAGCTTTCCTCCTAACCCTAATATCCTCACTTACTAGGATAGAGTTTAGCTCTCTAGCTAGCATTATAGCTTCGTACTCATACAATGTTATGCCTTGCCTTTTAACACTTGAAGAGTTAATTTTCCTATTCAAGCTTTTCACTGTAAATATTTTAGTATTACTTTTACTCTTATAGAGGACTAGCCGTTTAATATTGAGTAGGTGTAGACTGTAAAGTAGCTGACTTGGAATATAGAATTTACTATTCTCCATTTTATCAATATAGTCTACTAGTCCAGTATGGTACATTAGGCTTAGAGTTGAATAGTCTACAATAAATGTTGTATTTGACCTCCTCCTATCCATTAATATTTTGTATTGTTTTAGTAGTGCATTGATATCTGGTTCGCCAAGTTCAGGTATAATACCTTTAGTAATCATGTATGTTATCATTTCCTCGTAGGTTTTATTAGCTATTTCAGCAGCTAAACCAAGACTAATACCCTTCATTCTATAAAGTTTAAGAGCTATTGATGGCATATCTAGTGTTTCAATAAACCTTCTAATAGCGTCTCTTACAGCTTCACTTTTAGTTGAGTATAACCCTATTTCTACAAGTCTTTCTAACTGCTCTTCAAGCCAACCTGAAATCTCTATTGTCGTAGTCATTCCCTAAATACACCTATAAGTCTTCCCCTTATACTGCAGAATAGTCTCAATCTAAGTATATAACTTCTACTACTTCTTAGTCTATGAGTATTCTTGTAGGTATTTCGTTTAGATATTTCTCTAAGTATCTAGGTGAATGTATGTTTACGTATACACCTTTAGTCATTTTTACTGTTGGAGTTATAAGCTTTATATCGGTTTTTGATGGGCGACCTAGAAGTACTATATCTATCCTATATGATCTTCTCCTAGCATAGTAGGCTATAACTGGTAACTCTATACCGTAGTTGAATGTTCCATCAGTTAATATGGTTATTCTTGAACCTTCAGGTGATCTACTTAGTACTAGCATGTCCAATGCCTCTTTAACTGCTTCTCCTGGTGCAGTAGCTTCACCCATAACTCTAACACTATTAATTGCCTCTACTAGTTCACTTCTATTCCTAGTTAAATCGATAATTGGGTAAGCATACATATAGAATCCTACAATACCAATTCTAACAAATGGCTCTCTAGACAACACATAATCTACAATCTTCAACGCTATATCTTTTAGTACTGATAGCCTGTTAGGTGGGAAATCTCTACCTCTAACACTATAGCTTGTATCAATACATAACACTATATCATAAAATCTCATATACTACCCTACCAATCCCACTTTTGGTAACCTATTTATATTTTCCTGGTTAAACTATGTCTCTTGGTGGTTAAAAGTGAGTTATAAAAGTATTGTTAAAGCATTATCTATAGTACTAGTCGTAATTATAATGACTAGTATATTACCAGTAGTAACAGTAGCAACAAGTAAGTTAGCTACTAAGCCTGGTTTGGAATTACTATATGGCAACATAGCTTCAATGAAGATTAGCCCACTATTCAAGTACGAGGAGTACTTAAACAACCCATTTGCTGATAGCGGTTTAGAGATAATTAATGTTAGTTTTGGAATAGAGGTTCTAGAGGAGATTAAGCTTAGACCAAACCAGATTAGATGTATAATAGTTGCCAGTAAAAATGCTAACATTCTCGAAATAGCTAAACTAACTAAGGGTATACTATCCGTTGTAGAGCTTGCAAGATATAAACTAGTATTTGCATGGATTGAGAGAGATAAGATACTAGAGTTAGCTAGAATACCTGAAGTTATCGCGATAACCCCCGATATTAGGATAGACGTAGGAGTCAGAAACATAGTGTTTACTGGTGAGAGTAAGGGTATTGAGCCTACACTAGAGTGGGCTAGGGAGATTATTGGTGCAAGTAGAGTTCACGAAATGGGCTATACAGGTTCAGGTGTAACTGTTGGAATTGTTGATACAGGTGTTGACTTTGCCTCTCCAGAGTTAGGGTATGATGCTATAGCTAGAGATGAGAGTGGACTACCTCTAACCATAGATGCTGACCAGTTGGGATTCGCTATAACAAATTTAACAGTAACTAAGGATCCAAAAACAGGACTACTAGATACATATAATAAAACAGTATACATATTCTCTCCAATATTTAGAGCTTTAATCAAGGCTAGAATTAGATATTACTGGAATGCATCACTTATTGAGTCTAAGAGTGGAGTATACCACTTTGGATTCCTACAGGTAGTAATGTTTGGTACAAGGTACATATGGGTATTCCACGTACCAATACTAGTTGTTGATACTGTAAAGCCTGGAGTATACGATACAGTATACTTCGACTTATCATCAACCTATTATCAGCTAGCATTAGTAAATAAGATTCTAAGAGAGAAGGGTAAACCCTATGAGCCATTCCCAGAGCCAAAGCCTGAATGGTTTGATTTAAGTTTTAACGATGAACAACCGGTAAGGTATGGTAGAGAGATTATTGCAAGAGACTTTACAGGTGATAATCTACCAGACTTTTCACTAGGTATACTATCAGGGTACTTCTACGATGTATGGGGTTTAGTTAAACCATTAACTACAGGCCCCTTCAACTGGAAAGCCCCATGGGTTGACTGGATTGGTACGGGAGTATACAGAGGGTTAGATGTAGGTGGAAACTATGTTAGTGTATTCTATGATTTCCATAGCCATGGAACATCATGTGCATGTGTTGTTGCTGCTCGTGGTAGACTAAACTATACACTACGTAATATTGGTGAAGTGAAGCTTACAGGTATAGCTCCTAAAGCCAAGATTGCTGCTGGACAAGCGTTATGGTGGGGTGATGTAGTAACAGCTCAACTATGGCTTGCAGGATACAACTACACATACCCCTGGAACTGGACATACACTGGTAAGCCTAGAGTAGACATTATCAGTAATAGTTGGGGTGTTTCGGTATGGCCTTTCTGGCCTATGATGGGTGTAGGGTTCGACCCAATATCAGCATTTGAGGATATGATAACCTATGAGACTGGAGTAATCATATGTCATGCTGTTGGTAATGGAGGTCCAGGCTACGGTACTGTAGTACAGCCTGGTGGAGCAGTATACGTTATCTCTGTTGGTGCATCAACAGAGTTTGAGTGGAGACCAATACACGGATATCTCGCTGGAAGAAGTGATGAAGTAGTATGGTGGAGTAATAGAGGACCTAACTCTCTAGGTATGGTTAAACCCGATGTAGTAAATATTGGTGCATTTGCGTGGACAGCTACTAGAGTATGGGCTAGAGGTGAACTATCCTGGAGACTATTTGGTGGTACTAGTGAAGCAACACCAATGACTGCAGGTGTTATAGCATTACTAATAGAAGCTTACAGAGATAGGTATGGTGTTAACCCTCCACCAGACCTAGTTAAAGTTATAATTAAGTCTACAGCTAAAGATTTAGGCTACGATGCATTCACTCAAGGCTCTGGAAGAGTAGACGCATATAAAGCTGTAAAATACGTAGTTAACGGTGAAGGACTTATAGCTTACACACTATCCACATCAGCTAACGCTAACCTAGAGTTAGGCTACAAGTATAAACCATTAAGAGATACAACACTATACCCAGGAGTTCTAATTCCAGGCTCAAAATACACTACAACATATGTTATTGAGGGTGTAGGTAAAGTTAAACTAAAACCAGTAGAATTTGTATTCAAAGGTGAAATTGAAGAGAAAATACAATTCCCAGGTAATGTATCAAGAGTTTTCAGAATTGTACCAAAAGAGTTCATTAAGGATATAGACCTCCTAGAAATCTCACTAACATACAACTACATATACTTCGATAAAAACGTAGACTATAAACCCGATAACCGGTTTATAGTGAACATATACGACTGGGTTAACGATACTAATGGTAATGGAGTACCAGATAGAAATGAAATGATATATGTAACATATGTTGCAGTAGCACTATCAAATACTCTAGAAACATATGTTAGTATACCAGCATCAAAGTTTACTGGTACACCAGTAGTAATAGTATATAGGTA
>DQVH01000018.1 GCA_015661855.1 Desulfurococcales archaeon | reverse complement strand
TACTAGGATAAATTTCTACTAAACCTCCTCCTGAATCCACTTTGATTAAACCCATAATCCTAAGGTATGACTGTTCAGGTTTAACAATGTTAACTGTATTGAATATCTCCTTTAACTTACTTAATAACGACATTAACTGTGCCGAACTTAAACTATGTGTTAAGACTGCTTTAACCTCAAAATTAGCTGAAACTGTATACTCACTAATCAACTGTACTATATTTTCATATTTTAATAGTGGTAAACTGAATATAACCCTCCTGTATATCTCATCCACTAATATTATTGTAGCATCTTCATCTCTTAAACTCTTAACAAATTTTGTTAAGAGTTTATCTTGTCTTACTGTAGCTCTAACTACTATTTCATGTTTAATACGCATAACCACTATTACCCTCTATAACCTCTAGTCAGTCGGGGATAACACGTTCACCAATCACTCTCTCGGCCTAGCGTTCATCATCCCCTATTCTAACCCTCGGCCCTTCCACACTATGTCATCTAACTCCAGCCAACCCGGGTTCTCTCCTCATCGGTATTCACATACTCTGACATCTAATAGTATTAGGTTTGTGGAATATATTCTATACTGCGAGTTAATTCTATTCCAAGTTAGGGAAAATGATATATATAGTTACTTCACTTATGATAAACGTAAAGTTGGAGGAGTATAAGTCTATGTCAACAGTTAAACAGAAAATACTTAGGTATGGTTTATCCCAAATAATGATCCCATTCTTCGCCTTCATAATGACTTATATCCCGGATTTAGCATGGCTATTCTTCATACTATACTTTGTAATATTTATGAGTATATCGGTTATCATTGGTAGGAGAATGTATACTGGGAGAGTAGGTGATAGAGAGGCTATTCTTAGTGGTAAGAGGGTGTTTACTGTAAGTTCTAAGGAGGTTCAACAGTTAATAATGAAGGATAGGTATCTCATGGAGGATTTAAAGGCTCAAGCTAGCCCCCTACTATACATGTTCCTTACACTAATTGTAATCTGGATTATATTCTTATACCTACTACCATTAATTAGGGATGTAACACCAGAGTATAGTCTTTTAAGATTTCTAGCGTATGTAGGGTTATACGAGCTACTATTTGGTGTATCCTATGTTAATAGGCTAATAATGATGGTTAGAGGTAAAACCCAAACAGCATTAATGGTGCTAAACGAGTACGTAGTAACAGAGAAGGGTATTATTGGTGGTAAAGGTATTACCTTAAAATTCCCAATAAAGGTTAAGAATATTACAGTAAATGAGGATAGACGCTTTGTAGAGTTGGAGATAGAAACTGGTGGGTTTATGGGGGCTACTACATCAACTAAATTAAGACTATACTCTAGGAAAGCTAGAGCACTATATGAGTATCTAAAATCGAAAGTTAAACTAGTAAGTAAAGGTGGATAGAGTATAGGATTCTATGTTGTCTGTTTTAACCTCTGCAAGTGTACTACACCATTCAATGCTATATATGGTATGATTTCAGCTGGTACATAGTAGTATTTTGGTGCTAGCGATTTTAAAAGCTCATCAGATAGTGCTACCACCTTTACTTCTTGAGCTTCTTTAAATGGTATTCTCCTCTTAAACTCCTCTATCGAATTTAGTATCTCCCTTGGTGTAAAGTATAATGGGTAGAATGTTTTACTCCCTAAAGGCTTAATTTGTAGTAGGAACGATTCATTCATATCTATAGGTGTAAAGCAGTAACTATACTCTTCAGACTTAAATATGTTCTTAGCATCTCTAACTAGTGCCCAACGCCATTCATCAAAATCAACATCTATAAACTGGAAAACTCTATCTGCATGTCCGGGTTTTCTAAGCTCCTTAAGCTTATTCTCTATAGTCTTCTTCGGTAACTCTAGTATCTCCGATAACTCGTCAACAGTTAGTGCTACATTTTCAAGTGTTTTAACTATTAGTATGGTTGCATCATTAACCCAAGGTCTTTCCGGTGGTAGTCTACTAATATACTCAGCTATAGGTGATAATTTGGGTGGTGAAACCTCAATTACCTCTATCTCACCACTCTTAATCTTCTCAATATACTTGACTGTCTCATCGAAGTCTAGGTATAATTGTTTAACCTGCTTAATAGCTTCACTAACGATAAGTGTATCCTCTTCAGGATCAACTTTACCTATTCTACCAAAACTTAACTTGATATTCTTTAATGTCTCCTGTAGAAATGGTGATCTCTTTACAGACTCATAGAGTATTTTTGTAATCTCATTAACGTTAATGTTTAATAGGATTTTTAGTGGGTCAACATTCCTGACTTTAACCATAAACCCTAAGTGTGACGTCTTAACAGTAACATTTAGTGTTTCACGAGTTGATATGAGATACATTATGATGTGTGCTAGTGTTTCAGAAACATACTGGCCTAGAGGGGCTATAAAGTATGTTTCATCACCATGCCTTTCAACTATGAGTTTATCCTTTGAAGGTAATGGTATACCGTTTTCCCTATATGTTTTAACAAGTTCGTAGAGGAGTTTTTTAGTTGTAGTATCAACTTCTATACCGTTCAAACCTTTATCTAGATACCACTCTAAATTCTCTAGTACATCAACCATTAGTATTGCTGTTTCCATATCCCTCTTTGAGCCTTCACCACGCCATATCGGTATCTCTCCCTCTTCACTAGCTGGAGTTACCTCAATTTTCATACTATTCTCATCAATACCTATAACCTTCCAGTTTTTACCGGAAAGCCTTATTACATCACCTACACGTAGGTATCTAAAAACGAATGTTGAATCTACATCCCCAATAATTTTATCCTTATACTTTACTGTAAATGAGTCTCTCTCACTAATTGTTGAGAAGAATTCAGTAAAACTCCTAGTCCACCACTTCCTTCCATTATGGTCTAAGTTGAAACGCCATATCCTATAAAATCCACTTCCAACTCTAAGTTTACCATTACTTTTCGTAAGTATACCATTTTCTAAAAGATACTGTACTACAAGCTGAAACTTACTATAGGATAGTTTATGGTATGGGTAGCTCCGCTTAATAACATTGTATATAAACTTTTCATCTAGTAGTCCATACTGTAAACACATACCAATAATTTCTCTAGCTAGTACGTCAAGTGGCTCCATGAGAACTCTTATCCTCTCCAGTATCCCCCTACGTGCCTTAATAGCTAGTGTTAGTGATTCCCAGGCGTCAACAGGTCCTACACTAATAATACATCCCTGAGATTGAGCATTTACTCTATGACCGCTCCTACCTATACGTTGTATTAGTGTTATTGCTGCTCCAGGCGACTTAAACTGTATAACCTTATTCACATCACCAATATCTATACCTAATTCTAGAGTTTTCGTACAAACTACAGCTGTTAACTTACCCTTCCTAAGGAGCTCCTCTACACTACTCTTTATATGCCTTGATACCGATGAGTGGTGAACGTATATTTTTGTTAGTGCTAGTTTCTCTAATGCTTCATGTAGTGCTTCAGCTGTAAATCTTGAGTTAACAAATATTAGCGATGGTGGCTCTATTACCTCACATATCTTCTTAGCTGCTTCAATCCATAAATCTCTACCATCCTCTGGTATACTGTGAATTGCTATCTTTACATCCTTATCAGCTATCGCCTTAACTATACATTTTGGTCTCTCCGATGAGCCGAAGAGTAGTTTTGCTGCTTCCTCAGGGTCACCTATAGTTGCTGACAAGCCTATTCTCTGAAAGTCTCTACCAGTAAGCTCTCTAAGTCTTTCAAGTAGTACTGCTAACTGAATACCCCTCTTAGACTGTATTAGTTCATGAACTTCATCAACAATAACCCACTTAACGTTACGATAGTTCTCTCTAAACTTTGAAGCCCAGTCTAAATCTATTTCGAGACTTTCAGGTGTAATAACCATAATGTGTGGGATATTTCTTAATCTTCTAGCTTTCTCACTAGTAGATACTTCACCATGCTTTCTAGCAACTATAAAACCTAGTCTACTAGCCCACCATTCAAGCCTTCTAACTATATCGTTTATTAAAGCCCTTAAAGGTGTTATGTAGAGTACTGCAACAGGTTTAGCATTCTCTCTAAGCATCATATCTAGTATTGGTAGGATAGCAGCCTCGGTTTTACCTAAACCTGTAGGTGATATTAATAGAACGTTTTTACCACTAAGTATTTCAGGTAATGCTTTCTCCTGAGCTATAGTTGGTTTACTCCAACCCCTCTCCCTTATTAACTCCCTTAACCTACTACTTAACATCTCAAATACCATACTCTACTCATCCCCCACTAACATCATTGAGGTTCACAGTTACACTAGCCACCTAGTCACCCTCCATTACCACCAGTATCTAGTTTATCCATGAACCATACTTACTCTACCAGGTATAGATGGGGTAATATTTAAAAGTACTCTTTTAGTGTGTGGAAAGCTATTTAGTTGCGGGTGTTACTTCAATACAGTTATATGAGTTTATGTTTAGAGTTAGCTCTAGGTGGTAGGGTATGGGTAGAGTAATTAAGTTAGAGTGTATTGTTTGTGGTAGAAAGTATCCATACGGTCAGGGGGTAACACTACATATTGCTGGTAGGGATCTCACATTCCATAGTAAAACATGTACAATAAAGTTTGTAAAACTACTACTTGAAAAGATACCTGAGGATAAACTGAAACCAGCACTAAAGGAGACGTTAAATGAGTTTAAGAAACTACTTGAGGAGAGGAGAAAGTTAACACAAAAGAAGCTATAAATAGGATACTTGAACACTATAAGAGTGGTTATGGAGGTTTCTTCTGCGATGAAGAGTGTGGCGGGCTCGACTCCAAGAAGGGGATGACGACTTAGGAGCCCCCTGAGCACTCTCTTTCAACCTCTCATCCTCTTAGGAAACACTCATATCCTTTCGTTACTTAGGTTTTCTTGGTAACGGTATTTGCGGGGTTTTCACAAATACCCTCTTTTTCACCTTCTTCTCTATAAGTCCTATTAGTAAACCTATACCATGTATTATTGATTCAGGTCTAACAGGACATCCTGGAACGTAGAGTACTCTATCAACTGGTATGTTAAGTTCAGCTAGTAGTTTAAGTAGGTTTTGTACACCACCAAGTACAGTATAGCTATCATACCATACATTACCTCCTATAGCACACGTACCTAAAGCTAGTATAGCTCTAGGTCTCGGCATTGCTGATATAGCGTTTACAACTTTAGGTAGTGACTCATAGGTTACTGGGCCTGTTAAGAGAGCTACATCCGCATGTCTAGGTGATGCTACTAGTTTTATACCGAATCTCTCAACATCATGGTATGATGTTAGAACATCAAGTACCTCTATATCACATGCATTACAACTACCAGTATTCAAGTGGAAAACCCATATACTTCTACCCAGGTGTTTAGGTAGAGGATTTAAGGGGGCTACCTCACTCTCTACACTCCTAGAGGGTTCAACTTTAACTTGGGGTTTAGGGGGTTCATGAACTATTATCTGCTGTAAATCGTCAAGACTGTTAGTTGCTAACTCGAAATCCTGTGTAAAAGAGATAGCATTAAACCTACAAGCCTCAATACATAAACCACAGAAGATACATTGGCCAGCAAAATAACTTAATACCCTTCTACCACCCCTCTCTATAGTGAAGGTTAATGCTTTAGTAGGGCATACACGTGAACATAAGCCACAACCACGACACTTATTAGGGTCTATTAATATTCTTCCACGAAACTCACTTGTAACTAGTGGTTTCGTATAGGGGTATCTACATGTTACAGTTCCAGTCTTTAAAGCTATACGTATAATCTTAAAAACCTTTAACGGATTAACCATGAGATAATACCCCACCAGCTACACTACTTACTAAAACTCTCCTCCTACCGGTTTTCACATCAACAACTATAATTCTATCTGTACATGAGAAGCATGGATCAATACTAGCTATAGTTATTGGTGCATCAGCTAGAGGCGTATCTTTAAGCATAACATTTAGAGCTGGAATATTCTGGTATGTAGGTGCTCTTACACGCCACCTATAAGGCCTCCCCCTACCAGTTATAATAAAGTGTACATTTTCTCCTCTAGGTGCCTCTGTAGCTGAAACTGCAATAATACCCTCCGGTACAGAAACCCTGCTAATACATATAGGGCCTCCAGGTAGTTTATCGAGGAGCTGCTCAATTATAGCTATTGATTGTTTAACCTCCTCAACTCTAACTAGGAATCTTGCTAGATTATCTCCCTCAGTATAAACTGGTATATCAAATGATACCTCCCTATATGCAGCGTAGGGGTAGTCTTTTCTAACATCTCTCTTTAAACCTGAACCTCTAGCTACAGGTCCTACAACAGCGTACTTTAATGCTTCACTTCGCGGTAGTATACCTGTACCCTTAAGTCTCTTAACTATTTCAGGAACTGATGTGATAACATCTATGATGCTCATAAACTCCTTTTTCAACTTACTTAGCGTTTCCTGAACCTCCTTAACCCTATCCCTATCTATATCCCTTCTAATACCACCAATCTTGTTTATAGAGTACATTTTCCTACTACCAGTTAGCTTTTCAGCTAACACCATTACCCTCTCTCTAATCCTCCATAAATGCATAAATCCAGCATCATAACCTAGTATATGGCATACTACACCAATCCATAGTAGATGGCTATGTATACGCTCTATCTCTAGAAGAATAGACCTAATGTATTGAGCTCTCTCAGGTGTATCTATTTTTGCAGCTTTCTCAACTGCTTGACAGTACGCTGTTGAGTGTGTAAAGCCACATATACCACATATACGTTCTGCAAGGAATGGTATTTGATCGTATGTTAGCTTCACTTCAGCAATCTTCTCAATACCCCTATGTACATGGAATCCACGATAAACTAAACCTACAACACGCTCCCCCTCAACTAGTAGTTCAAAGTATTCTGGCTCGTGGAGAGCTGGATGGTATGGTCCTAAAGGTACTAGTATTTGTGCTTCAGCTTCTCTAGTAAGACCTATTCTTTCACCAGTTACTGAGGCTTTAACTCTTAACGGGTACTTTACATCCTTTCTAAGAGGGTATAGTCCTTCAGGCCATGATGGGGGGAGTATGAATCTGTAGAGTTTCCTCCCAGAAAACCTAATACCCATTAAATCGTATGCTTCCAGTTCACACCAGTCTGCTGCAAAAGAGATATCAGATATTGATGGGAGTACTGGGTTTTCAGAGTCAGCCATGGTTTTAACTATAATGTTTAATCCTAAACTGTCATTACCGAAGATATAGTACATTGCGAAAGACTTATTCATCTCTCTCTCATCTGATGCAGCACATGTTCTCAGGAGACACTTAAACCTGTTCTGAACAATCTCTACAGTCTCTCTTAGCTTAGTAGGTGGAATCTCAACTAATACATCCTCATAGTTTAATACTATTACCTTAGCGTATGGTAGTTCTTCTCTAAGTCTCTCAATAAACTCCCTCTTTAACTCTATACTCATACACTTCACCCCACTATAATCCACAATATCTTAGCAGTACTGATACAACTATTAATCCTAGGAATATCTTGAATAGTGTTGTTGGTGCTAAGTCAACACGAGATCTAGCTAATACTACTGCTACCATAGTGTGAAGTATCCATATTAATATTGAGGATATTAAGCTGATACTCACCACTAATACTGTGTTAAATCCGTTTAGGAGTGGTGCTAGTAGAGTAAACGATGTTAAAAGTGAAACTGCAAATCGTTTAATAAGATTCCCGTAAATGTATAGTCCGAGTAGGGGTCCAGAAAGCTCTATTAGAATGCCTGATGCAAGTTCTGGTTCAGCCTCTGCAATATCGAATGGAATACGTCCAGTAAGTACATACATTGCAATCATGATTAACAGTATAAGTAGAATATATGATGGTGTATAATTTAACAGTGTAATATCTACTAAATTTAATGATTTCACGTAGAAGGCTAGTAGTGCTAGTGATACCACTACTGCAACCTCATTAACAATCATTAAAGCTATCTCCCTCATAGACCCCACTATGCTAAAGGGGTTTGAACATAGAGTAGGTATTACTACGAATACTCCCTGTGTAAAAATAATCATAATGATTATGAATGCTAAACTACATATCTGCCTAAAACCCATAATACCCAATATTATGAAGAATGTTAAGAGTAGTGTTAATACAAGGTATAATGGTACTAGAATTAGTATAAACGTTATGTTGGTGGGTATTACAATCTCTTTACGAAACAACTTTAAAACATCATACCATGTTTGAAGTATTGGTGGACCTATTCTACTATGGATTTTAGCTTTAAGTTTACGCTCTACACCATCAAGTATGGGAGCTAATAAAGCAATTACTACTAGAAAGATTAACGCTAGTAGTATGTCAGGTAGCGTAATACTTCACCTCAATAATACTACACTATACACTATAGCTACTAGCATAGCTAGTGTTAATAGTAGTCCTATAAGGAGTGATGCTAGTAGTGTTGATTCCTGTAGTGACTTTTGAACTCTATCAGCTAGTAATGCTAGTTTCTCAGCTAAACTTAAAATTTTAGCTTCAAATCTACGACCAAAACTAACTAGCTTTACAAGTATAAACTCTAGAATACTTGGAGGATTACGGCTTAACCCTATAGCTCCAGCTTTTATCTTTGTAATAACTCTCTCAAAATATCTTACAATAGATGCTCCAACAACGTTCACGACCTTAAACCTCCAAACCATAACTCTTCCTCTCTAACAACTTTAACTTTACTCCTCAAAATAAACATTGAGAACACTGTTATTGATGTAGTGTAGACCACTAGTAATGGTATAGTTAGAGTTGATATGAGTGTTATGGCTGCTACTGGGAAAACTAATAGTGATAGAGCTAGTAGTGACTCACTTAACCTCATAGCGTTAAGTGGTATCGGTAGTGGTTGAATGGGTCTAACCCTATAAGACCCTATATACGCACCAATATACTTCATAGAGTATAGTAGACTGAAAACCGATGATACTGTGAGACCCACTAATGCTATAAAGCTTAATATATGGCCTTGAGCTATAGAGCTGATAACCGTATAGAATGCTAAGGCTTTAACTACAAAACCTAGTGTTGGAGGTATACCTATAAGTGAGAGTGCTGATAGTAAAGCGTACCTAAAGAGTTTACTATCAACTCTAGCTAGGTAACCTAAACTGTATATATTCCTAGTACTAGCAATAATCTCTATAGAGCCACTATTTAGGAAGAGACATGTCTTAGCTATACCATGGAATATAGCGTACGCTAATAATACGCTCATAGCAGTTGACTGAATAGGTATAAGTCCAAACAGTATTACCATTACACCATAATGGCTTATCGAGCTATAAGCTAACACCCTCTTAACATCAACCTGTCCAGACGCCATAATCGATCCGTAAACTGCTGTAATAAACCCCATTAACACAGCTATATACATTAATGTGGATACATCAAGTTTAACTGTAGAGTATACTCTAAGTAAACCGTATAAGCCCATTTTTGATGCTAAACCACTTAGCATAGCCGATACAGGTGATGGAGCTTCAGTATACGCATCTGGTAGCCAGAAGTGTAGTGGCACCATAGCCATTTTAGTTAGAAAACCTATAATTAGAAGGAATGTTAGAAGTGGTGTATTAGCTGTAATCCCACTAGTAGCTAGTAGTGTAAAATCGTTTAATAATGCTCTATCAATACCTATCTGGAGAGCTGTAAGTGCAATCCATGTAAATAGGGATATATCACCAGTTGCAGCACATACAACAAGAAATGTAAATGCAGCTCTACGTGCCTCAATAGTACCACTAAACGAAATCAGGAATAGACATATAAGTTCCACAAATATCCATAGTATAGCTAACTCTATCAGGTTTCTAGCCATAAAGAACGCTATTATCAATACTAAAACACTATCTAGAGGGAGCTGTATTGGCCTTAAGAATCCTATTAGAACTCTATGATAGTTTTCGCTATGAACCGATATAGCTATTGAAGCTAGTACCCCTAGTAGAATAAATGGTATTTGAATCCAATCTACCGGCTTAGTTAACCCGAGAATATACACTATAATTAGAGTTAATGGTGTTAGGTATGCTGTAACCCTCAATATAATACTAGCTTTCACCTTACTATCAGCTAGTATTACACCTAAGAAAGCTAGTGTAAACATTATAGACCAAACAATATGTCTTAACTCAACCATGAATCTACACCCTAACTGCTACTGTAGACTTAATTGCTGAATTAGCGATATACAGTAGTACTATTGCTAGTGGTGTACAGAGGATTACTAGAGGTATCATGAAGCCTGGGAATTGGGGTATAAACACTACTAACACTAATAATATTATATTGAATGTTGATGCAGCCAGCTCTGACCTCTGAATATCCCTATTTACACGGTTAACTCTAGTTATCTGCTCTCTAGAGGGTATAGTGTAAGTTGATGTATATTTAAGTGCATATGCTGCTGAAAGTGAAATATATAAAGCTATAGCTACTATGGTTAAACCTTTAATGGTTAATGTTAAAGGTGCTTCAATAACAGCGATTATAGCTAATAGTTTAGCTACAAAACCTAGTGTTGGAGGTATACCTATTAGGGAGAATACTGAGAGAAGCATAGATACCGTGGAAATATGTAGTTGACGTGATAAACCCTTTAATAGAGTGATATCCCTGGTATGCGTATGTACCTCTATTGATCCTGCATTCATAAATAGAGTTGACTTATATGCTGAATGGTAGAGTATTGATACAATAAATGATGATAGTAGTAGAGGGTATCTAGTGAGTAGGTAGAGTGAGTATAGGAGTATTGAGAATCCAGTTCCAGCTATAGTACTGTAGGCTAGTAGCCTCTTAATATCCCGTTGAATATATGCTTGAAGACCACCATAAACTATTGATAGTGTACCTAGAGCACATAAGGTTATAGCTAGAAGGTTCTGTGTTAAACCTAAATCGATCATCCCACTAACCCTATATACTCCATAGAGGCCCATCATTACCATAAGCCCACTAAGCATTGCTGATGCAGGTGCTGGAGCTATAGAGTGAGCGTCTGGAAGCCAAAAGTGTAGTGGAGTAATAGCAGCTTTAGCTAAAAAGCCTATGAATACTAGTGGTACTAGGTAGGAGTGTATACTAACCCCACTTATACTAGTAAATGGCTCGCTAAACAGCTTTATTAGAGCATATCCTAAATCTCTAACACCATAGTATTCTACAAGTAGATATATCATTGTGAATGCTGATATCTCAAACGTTAAAAACGAGATAACGAGAAATCGTAAACCAGCTCTATAAGCTTCTCTTCCACGTATATACTCCTCACTTGTTATAAGAGTGAAGCTTAGAAGCTCAGTTATAGTCCAGAATATTACGAAGAGAGCTAGTGTTGGAGAGGAGAAGGTGAGAATTATTACAGTTAATGTTGTATCAATTAGGTTCCTTATACTCTTCCCACTCTTATACTTGTAACACTCGTATAGTCTAGTGTATATCGATATTGGTACTGCTATACACACTGAAAGTAAGCTCATAACCAAAGCCATATAGTCTATTATGTTGGAGAAGTATAGTGTAAGTGAGGCTAAAGCAAATAATACGTAAGCCACCACTTTCACTAGAATCTCTGCTTTAAATACAAGAGTATACCTATTACATACTGCTAGTAGTGTGTATGCAAGTAGGTATAATGGGGCTATAGTGATTGTAGAAAGTGTATTCAACGATACCATATACTAGCCCTACTAGGGTTAAAGAGCGAGATATATAAAAAGTCTTTTTCATTAAAATTTGGAGCTATACGTAATCCCATATTCTACACTTAAAATACTATGTGTGTTGAGTATTATATCGAAAACCTTAAACATGAAAAGCTCTCTCACTATCTAGGTGTGGAATTTAAAGGGGTAATCTTTGAATACTCTGAAACTTATATCCGTAGGAGGGAATGGTGTTAGTGTGGTGGTTATTCTTTGAGTATTGAAGCTCACGTTACAACATTTATACTGGTAATGTTCCCTATATACATTCTCGCATTCATACTATACGCTATTAGAGCTTTAAAGGGTCCAACAATACCTGATACAGTCTTAGCTATTGATGCTATGACTTACGATTTAGCAGCATTCCTAGTTGTATTAGCTATATTCTTTAGATCACCAGTTTTAACACCTGTTGCAATAGTTCTTGCATTATGGGTTTACGCGTTAGATATCTATGTAGCTAAATATTTAGAGGCTAAGGAGATGGGTGGTTAGCAGTGTTGGATTTTAACTGGCTAATAGTATTGGTGGGTGAAGTACTTGTTGCTGTAGGGGTGCTATGTGATGTTATAGCAGCTATAGGTTTACTTAGATTTCCAAACTTCTATGTTAGACTTCATGCTGCAACTGTAGGTACTATAGGTGGAGCATTTGTACCACTCATTGGAGCTTCACTAATAGCTATAGGCTGTGAGTTTCTAGGAGGTTATAGGTGGTTTATGGCTGGTAGTGCACTTATAACAGCAATACTAATATTGATACTTGCACCTGCAGGTTCACACGCACTAGCTAGAGCTGCATATAGATCTAGAGCTGCAATAGTTCAACCTAAAATTGTAGACCATCTGGAAGAGGATAGAGTGGAGGATAGGGGAGAGTGACACCGGAAACCCTAACTTTAGGTGTTCTAGCAGTTTTAGGATTACTCTCAATGATAGCGACATACCTAGCTGTAATTGAGAGGGACATGCTTAAAGCTATACTATTCTCAGCTATACAGAGTACATCCTATGCATTCATATACTACCTACTCATGGCTCCAGACATAGTCTTAGTCTACGTTCCTGTAGCTATCGGCTTATACCCAGCTATCATCCTATTTTTAATCAAGAAAACTGAGAGGTTTGAGAGTGAAGAGTAGTGGCTAAGCTAATGAGAATCATTATAGCTACATCTATGACTATCTTTGTACTACTTATGGCTATAGTTCTAGCTATTGGAGGTTTAGGGTATATACTGCCACCACCCAATGTTAGGAGGATAGCATTCTGCTATCTGAATAGTACATTTAACCCCTACACACCATACTATAGCGCTATGACTCCTGAAGCTGTTACAGCTATAATATGGGATTTTAGAGGTTTAGATACACTATTCGAAACCATAGTATTCTATTTAGCAATAATATCCTCAGTAGCCATAATGAGGTGGATTGAGCTACCGAAAAAGTATAGATACTATGGGATGTCACCTATAGTGAAAACCGTAACCAAAATAACACTATGTATGATTCTTGCAGTAGCAGCATCAATAACTCTCCATGGACACTTAACTCCAGGTGGGGGATTCCAGGGTGGAGCTACAGCAGCTATAGCACCACTCCTAGTACTAGTAGTGTTCTCAGTATATGT
>DQVH01000130.1 GCA_015661855.1 Desulfurococcales archaeon | reverse complement strand
CCCCTCAGATTGTACCAAGTATATTGTGTTTCTACCTCTCAGTATACCACCACTTGGATCATGATATGACTGTATACCTTTAACTATAACGTTGTCTACTCTCTTTTCACCAATAAAACTCTCTAACACTATACTCCCATTCTTCTTAACTACATGTACTGCATTATGGTCGAAGTGTGGATGTGATACTAGGATTAAATCTGCTTTAAATGCTGGAGGTTTTAAACCTAAACTTACACCATCATGTGGGTCTAAGGCTATAGTAAAACCATTCTCTAATACAATTTCGAAACATGCATGACCATGCCACTTTACAAGCATATATATCAACCTATGCTAGCTATCTACGTAAATCTCTATACTAATGGCTATATTTAAGAGTATTTAAGGAGGAGTCTAAAATTACCTTTTAGGGTTAGCACGTTTAATCTTTAAGTACGTGGTGTAGACTTTTATACTATGGTACGTATTTTATGGTGGAGGATACCCAATTATCTAGGTAGAATGGTTATGGCTTATGCTGTTATAGTAGAGAATCTGGTAAAATGTTACGGTAGATTTACTGCTCTTAAGGGTATATCTTTTAGTGTTAATGAGGGTGAAGTATTTGGGCTTATAGGGCCTAATGGTGCAGGTAAAACAACAACACTGAGAATAATAGCTACGCTACTTAAGCCTACAAGTGGTACTGTTAAGGTTTATGGATTTGATGTCGTAAAGGATGCTAATAAGGTTAAGAGTCTTATCGGATATCTACCTGAAGAAGCAGGCTTATATGAGAGACTTACAGGATATGAAAACCTACTCTTCTTTGCAAAACTCTATGCTAGAGATAAAAGGGAACTTGATGAAATAGTAGAGTATGGTATTAAAATTGCTAATCTAGGTGATAGAATACACGATAAAGTTAAAAGCTATAGTAAGGGTATGAAGAGACGTTTAACACTAGCAAGAACGTTAATGGTTAAACCTAAACTAGCAATACTTGATGAGCCAACAGTAGGCTTAGATGTTTATGCTGCTGTTAATTTAAGAAATACTATTAAAAGGTATGTAAGGGAGACAGGTAATACAGTACTATTCTCATCTCACAACATGCTTGAAGTAGAATACCTATGTGATAGAGTAGCGCTAATAAATAATGGAGTTATTGTAGCTAAGGGTACACCTAAAGAGATAAAAGAGAGATTTAATACCTCCAATCTTGAGGAGGCATTTATTAAAGCTATGGGGGTTAATATTCAATATTGAATACTTTAAGAACACTTATTTGGAAGGAACTATTGGACCTGTCAAGGGATAGAGGTACACTATTTTCTACAATACTACTACCACTAATAGCACTACCCATTATAGGTATTGTTGTAGGCTACGTATTTCAAGTACAACCAACAATAATAGCCATTATAGACCAGGATAACTCTGAGTGGAGTAGATGGCTTATAGAATACTTTAAAGCAGTAATTGGAGTTGATAGTGTTCCAGTAAAAGACGTGTGTGTAGGTGTATTCCTTGGGAGACCAGTAATATTATATTTTAATTATACCAGTGTTAGGTCTGCAGAGCTAGATCCTAAAATAGACTTGATAGTGATTATACCTGGGAATTTTAGTAAACTAGTACCAAACATTAACGTTAAAGTTCCAGTATATTATACGGTTAAGACTACTAGTAGAGCTGATATCGCTATTAATGTTTTGTGGAGTGCAGTCTCAAATTTTGAACGTCATGTTGCTGAAGCTAGACTTAAGGTTTTAGCTCCTACAGTTAGAATAAATGATATTGAGTACTTGAGGAATCCTGTAGAGATAAAATTTTACAAATTACTTAAACCTTCAGGTGTTGTAGCTAAGCCTGAGGAGAGGAATATCTATCTTACAATGATGGTTCTAATTATAGCATTATTTATGACTATATCACCACCAATAGCATTTATTTCAGATAGTATTGCTGGTGAGAGGGAGAGAAAGACATTAGAATGTTTACTTGTTACTCCAACATCTAGAAATCAAATTTTACTTAGTAAGCTACTTTCCAGCATCATTTTAAGCTTTCTATCTTCAGGTGCTAGTACTATCGGAGCTTACATTATGTACATGTTTGTTCTTTCAGGATTCGGTGGAGGATTAGTAACATTACCTATAAACCTTGAGATTATCGGTGTGTTCTCACTCACAGTATTCCTTACAGTATTTGTTACAGTATCCATGGCTCTACTTATCTCATGTCTATCCGATAGTGTTAGGTCTGCTCAGAGTAAAAGTATAGCTATATCTATGGTGGGATCTCTAGTTATGTTTATTGGTTTATATGGTGATATCGATAGACTACCAAGTACAGTACGTACACTACTATATTTTATACCCTATACTCACAGTCTCCAAATATTAAATCAGTACATGAAGTACAATATCTACCATGCAATACCTCACATACTATACTTGATACTATTCATTGTAGTGTTCCTAGTAATTAGCATTAAAATATTTAATAGTGAGAGAATATTCTTTGGTTCGAAGGTTTAGTGTTTAAAAAATGTTATTTAAAAATGTTATATTCTTAGTTTACCTGAGCTTTTAAGTAGTCTATATATTCTTTCAGGTGTTACAGGTAGTTCATTAACGTCTACTCCTAGTGCAAATGCAATAGCGTTTGCTATTGCTGGATGCCATGGTTCAACTGATGGTTCACCAAATCCTTTAGCTCCAAATGGTCCTCTCTTAAACCCTGCTTCAATGAACTCATACTCTACTGTTTCAGGTATATCGAGTATTGTTGGTATATAGTATACTGATAGGTTTGGATTTTGAACTATACCTTTATCATCATATTTGATCTCCTCCATTAGCGCATAACCCATTGACATAATCGCTCCACCTTCTGCATGCTGCTCTAATCCAACTCTGTTTATTATCTTCCCTATATCGAATGCTCCATAGAGTCTTTTAACTACTGTTTTACCCGTCTCTATATCAACTTCTACTTCTGCAACCGCTCCGACATATGTATATGTAAAGTATGGTTGTCCTTGGCCGGTTTCATCATCCCAAACTGCTTTGGGAGCTTTATAGTACCCTATCTCCTGTAGTGATACACCTCTCCAGAAACATTCTTCAACAAGATCTTTCCACGAAATCCTCTTAGATGGATCACTCTTACAGTATACATCGGGAGCTCTAATTACTACCTCCTCGGGGCTACAGCCGAGCATATCTGCTGCTACCTGGTTTAATCTCTGTCTCAACTTGTATGCTGCAACTAGAGCTGCATTACCGCCCATAACCTGTCCTCTCGAAGCTACAGTTGGACCTGCATCTGGTGCTGCAGATGTATCAGGCCCCTCAATGTGTATGTAGTCTAGCGGTACACCTAGTATTTCAGATACTATCATTAAGTGTCCTTGAGGACTAGAGTTACCGAAATCAGTTATGTTCGTTCTATACGTTACTGTACCATCACGATTTATAATTATTACTGCTGATGAGTAGTCAGCACCCTCAGCACCGATGCTATTACCATGCCACCATACAGCTACACCTATACCCTTACGTATGGTTCCCTTAGTCTCCTTATTATACTTAGAGTATTCTATTCTCTTTTGACTCCAGTTTGATGCTTTACTAAGCCACTTTAGTACATCCTCTAACCCTACTGAGTGATCTAGTAATTGTCCATGTACTGTTTGATCACCTTCTCTTAGTATATTCTTCAATCTAAACTCTAGTGGGTCCATACCCAGCTTTTCAGCTAGTTTATCCATTTGTCTCTCAACAGCAAATGCTACTTGAGGACAACCAAACCCTCTAAAAGCTCCAGCATATAGCTTATTCGTGTAGACTAGTACTGAGTCTATTTTTGCGTTAGGTACAACGTATGGTCCTACCGAGTGTACTGTAGCACGCCATAGAACGAATGGTCCTAGTGAGGCGTAGGCTCCAGTATCCAATATTATCTCTCCCTGAACAGCTACAAGTTTACCATCCCTTGTAGCTCCATGCTTATACCTTAAGATTCCAGCATGTCTCTTACTATGGTCTAGAATACTCTCCTCACGATCATGAATTAGTACTACTGGTTTTCTAAACTTCATTGCTGCTATAGCGGCTCTAGCACCAATAATGTTTAGTACATCCTCTTTACCTCCGAATCCACCACCAATCATTGGCACTATAACTCTAATCTTATTGAATGGTAGTTTTGTAGCTCTAGATACATCCCTTCT
>DQVH01000151.1 GCA_015661855.1 Desulfurococcales archaeon | reverse complement strand
TAAGTCTCCTAATAAGTCTAAGCGATTGACAGGTTTTACCAGATCCATCAATACCCTCAAACGCTATATACACGCCCTTAAATCTAGTATTTACACTTTTAAGTACTAACTCTGATTTAAGAGAGTAAATATTACTATTACATTCAGGACAGTATAGAGTTAACGTTATCTCCTGTTTAAACACAATATCGGGTTTAATACGTTTACCACATCTACTACAGTAATGATATTCCATCAATAAACATTCAACCTCATAGTTAAGAGTTTAAGTATGCTAATTAAATGTTTCCATCACGAATAGAGTCTACTACATACCAAAACGTATATCGCTTAAGTATGTGAGGGTTAATGACAAGTCTAACAATAGTATACTATACCGTATTATACCATACTATGAGTAAAGACGTACTCTTTAAAGTGGAGGATTAGGTTTTTAACTCCCTCTACTCTATCAGTACATGGTGTACTCTTAGTGGGGCTACTTAAACTTTTAAAGCTTAGTAAGCTTAGTGATGAGGAGAAGAATCGTATACTTCAGAGAGCTAGTATTGATATATCGCATGTGAGAGTTAAAGTTGAGGAGATTATAGAGAGAGTTAGAAGGTATGGTGATAGGGAGATTATTACATTTTATGAGGAATTTTATGGTAGGAGTATTCTTAGTGAGGATAGTATACGTGTAAGTAGTGATGAGTTTGAGGAAGCGTATGAGCATGTTTCGGAGAAGCTTATTAAAGCTTTAGAGTATGCTATAAGGAATATTAGTTTATTCCATAAACGTCAGTTACCACCAGAACTATGGCTATTTGAAGTTGATAATGGAGTATTTGTAGGTCAAGTGTGGAAACCTTTAGACTCTGTAGGTGTTTATGTTCCTGGTGGTAGAGCAGCATATCCCTCAACAGCTCTTATGACTACTATTCCAGCTAAAATTGCTGGTGTACCAGAGATTATAGTTTGTACACCACCTAGAGCTGATGGTAAAGTACACCCAGTTACACTAGTAGCACTGGATATGGTTGGTGTAAGGAGAGTTTACAAAGTTGGTGGTGCTCATGCAATTGCAGCTATGGCTTACGGTACTAAAAGTATACCTAAAGTAGAGAAGATTGTAGGTCCAGGTAACATCTGGGTTACAGTAGCTAAACAGTTACTACAGGGTGTTGTGAGTATTGATTTTACTGCTGGTCCATCAGAAATACTAATTATAGCTGATGAATCAGCTAACCCACGCTATATAGCTTCAGATCTAGTAGCTCAAGTAGAGCACGATCCATATTCAACAGCAATTCTAGTAACAACATCTGAAAAGCTAGCTAAACAGGTTGTCGAATTGGTATCCGGTATTGCTATGAAGTCTCCTAGGAGGAACATTATTATTGAGGCTTTAAAGAGGTATAGTGCAGTAATCCTAGTAGACAGTATTGATGAAGCATTTAAGTTTGCAAATGAGTATGCACCGGAACACCTAGAGGTAGTTGTTAGAGATTTAACGTTAACTGAGATATTGAAGAAGGTTAGAAATGCAGGCTCAATATTTATAGGCCCATATACACCTGTAGCTCTAGGAGACTACGTTATAGGTACAAACCACGTTCTACCAACAACTATGAATGCTAAAAAACGTGGTGGACTATCAGTATACGATTTCATAAAGATTATAGACTTTCAGTATGTAACAGTTGAAGGATATAAGAGACTATACAAATACGCAACAGTAATAGCTGAAGTTGAGGGGCTAATAGAACACAAAAACTCACTAGAAGTAAGAGTTAAGTAGGGGATTGTGGAGGAGGTGTTTAACTAGATTTTCGAGTATACTGTCTTCTCAATTCTCTCTAGGAATGCTCCCCCGTAACCTACAAATATTACCTTATTTGGTGATAGAGCTTTAATTACTTCAACTCTATTAGTTGCAACTATTACCGTTATTCCACTCTCTCTAGCTATTCTACCTAGCTTATATGCTACTCTCTGAGCAGTTAATGAGTCTAAGTGTGCAGCAAACTCATCTATAACTAGTAGGTTTGGTTTTAAAGCTAGTAGACTTGCTAGTTTAGCTCTCTCCTTCTGACCTGTTGATAGTTCAGAGTATCTTGCTCTATAGAATACAGCATCTGATAACCCTACTGTATTTAATATTTCAACAGCAACTACTGGATCACCAGTCTTCTTAGTTATATGTTCAAGTAGTGTTTCATCTCCAAACTCTGGCTCATACTCTCCTGGAAGCATATATGCTATTCTCGTATTCTCAGGTATCTCTACACATCCTGATGTAGGTTTATAGCGTTCATCTACATTCTTTAGTGCTGCACCAATAATCATTCTTAGTAGTGTTGTTTTTCCAGCACCTGATGCCCCAACTACTACAACTATGTCTCCAGGCTCTATAACTATATTTACATCCCTTAGTACATACCTTTCTACAAGTCTCTTTTCAACACCAAAAGCTCTAAGTATGTTCTGAAGTTCCTCTGGAAGTCTTGAGACATCAAGTAGACTACTATAGGTTTTCGTTAAGTTTACTATTTTTATTGGGGTTTTTAGTGGTTCAACTCTTCCATACCTTGACCTATATAGTTTACCCTTATGCTTTTTAGCGTATGGGTCTCCCTCTAGAAACTCCCTTATCCTCCTATGTGCTTCATCTGTTAGAGGGTACATTAGGACTGGTCTACCACTACCAGTATCCCACATGTAGTAGAATCCAGCTTTCTCAAAGAACGGATTGTATCTAGCCATTTGAGCTATAGTTTCAACTACATGCTTACGCTTTTTCATCTCTGGTACTCTACGCTCTCTAATCCACTCTAAAGCCATCTTTACTGCGAGAACACCTAAACCGTCACCTCTATAGTCTGGGTGGACAACCACCCTTGCTATACGTGCTGCTGCTGTACATGCAACTTTTAAAGCCTCTTTAGAAATCTCTTCTCCAACAATTACTCTAGCTAGCCTCCTAGATCCATAGATTGAAGCAAGCTCCCTATACCTACTGATAATCTTAACCCTCTCTTTATATAGTGTAGGCCAGTATGTTGGATGAAACCATTCCCTTGGGAACACCTTCTCCCTAATAGTCTTCTCCACTTTAACCTTACCATTATCCTTAATCCTCCTATGCATTAACGGTATTGGTGTATCAACTCTAACATACGCTACAATTCTAGGTTCGTAGGGTTTTCTATCAGCTAGCTCTAATACTAGAAATCTTGATGATGGAAGACTACCCCTAATCTCCTGGAGTCTCGCTGGAACACCATGGTCTGGACATTTAGGTTGAATATTAGATTCAAAGTATTTTCCACATACCGGACACCTCCATACAGCTACTACTTCCTCACGACTAGCATAGTGGTATTGCTCTAACCCAACTATATCCATATAGTCTTGTTCACTAACAGCCTCTCTAGCAATAACCTTATACTCGTATACTACACTACCCCATACAGGATCCCTCCTTGGCAATCTAACCTCCTTAGACCATGGAGGCCATACTCTAACCCATTCACTACCCCATAGTCTATCAAGTATGTACATGTCTTGAACTGCTACTAACGTTCTACCTAGAGGTATTGGTTCACTCTTAAACAATACTCTTACCACTTCACCTTCAGTAAGCCATTGAGCTATAGACCCAGACATTAACAAAGTTACCTTTTCACTCCTACCCTCAACCCTTACATCAACTGCACCATACCATCTATAGCCTACTCGTGGAACATTTACACTAACTATTCTAGCTCTAACAGGTAACCCAACAATACCCCTAAAACTCATAACCCAACACACATAACAGACTATTCAGAGTATAGTTTAATGGATTGTTTGGTATAGAAGGTTTACTACACATCACAGTATAATGTATACGAGTATCCTTAACTGTAGAACAATATCTCATATATGGTTCTCCAAGAGTAATGGAGATGGAAAACTTGAATGTAAATTTACATATTCATTTACTTTGATTTAGAATATTTACACCTTCCATACATTATACTGTAAGGGTATTAGAGTTTTCCATATTTTAGAGTGTTTACTATTGTAGTGTAGGGGAGTGTGTAGTGTCATATCATGGTACGACTCGGAATGTTGTAGAGTATCTTAAGTCAACATTTAGTAGGCTATGTTTTAGTGAGGAGCTTGTTGAGAGGGAGCATGTATTTATTGATAGAGTTGATGCTGGTGTAAAGCTTGCACAACTAGTTAGAAAGTGTGGTGTTAGTGAAAGGATAGATCTAGTATTAGCAATACCGTGTGGTGGTGTACCAGTAGCTTACACTCTAGCTAGAGAGCTAGGTAAACCCTTCGACATGGTGATTATAAGGAAGATTCTAATACCATGGAATACTGAGGCAGGTTACGGTGCTGTTGATCCTGATGGAAACTACGTATTAAATGAGGAGTTGAGAGCATACCTTGGGTTTAGTGATGAGGAGGTTAAAAGCCATGTAAAAGCTACTTTAGAGGAGATTAGGAGGAGGGAGCGTGTCTTTAGAGGTAATAGGCCATACGATCATATTAGGGGTAAACGTGTACTACTAGTTGATGACGGTTTAGCTTCAGGATATACTATGCTAGTAGCAGTTAAGTTTGTAAAATCTAAGGGTGCTAAGGGGGTTTATGTAGCTTCACCAACAGCATCACTATCAAGTATAAAGCTACTACACAACCTAGTAGACCGCCTCATAATATTAAATGTTAGACTTGGTATTTTCGGGTTTGCAGTAGCAGATGCATATATGGTATGGTATGACGTTTCAGATGAAGAGGTACTATCCTACATAGAGAAAGCTAGACATAAATAGCTTTAAATTATGAAGTTCGTAGATTATATCTCCTCCATTTCACACCCTATAGTTGTATACTGGTAGTAGTCTTTTATAGCCCAGCCGAACATGTCCTTAAGTATTAGTATTGCAGCTTGTGGAGGTATTATACCTAGCTCTGTAATTATTGCGTCAATGTATTCTGGTGGTGTAACATCGAATGCCGGATTTCTAACCTCGATACCCTTATTCTCTTTTAGAAAGTCTTCATCAACTACCTCTAGGGGGCTACGCTCCTCAATAGTTACAAGTTCTCCTACAACAGTTGCAGGACTAAACTTGTATGTTTCTGCTGCAACAAATACTCTAACTCTAGCCTCGTGAGCTGCTAATGCTATCTGTGATGTACCAACTTTATTTATAACTGCACCGTTAGCTGCTATAGTGTCTGCTCCAACTACAACTTTATCTACATTCTTCATTACCAGTCTTACAGCTGAATCAGGTATTAATGTTACATCAATTCCCTCCCTTAGTAGAGTTTTAGCTGTTATATGACCTTGGAATTTAGGTCTAGTTTCTGTAGCGTAAACTTTAACCCTCTTACCCTGTTTAAATGCATGGATTATTACTGATAATGCAGCACTACTATTACAGTGTGTTAGTATTACATCGCCATCCTCAATTCTACGAGAGCCAATCTCTCCAATTTTATCGGTTGCCTTAAGTGAGTACTCTATAAACTCTCTAGCTCTCCCAATTATTATCTTCTTAGCCTCATTAATATTATCCATTCTAGATATTTTATCGATAACTGATGTTACATACGCTACAGCATTCGGTAGTGATACTGCTGTAGGTCTCGTTGATACGAGTATTTGAGCAACATGTTTAATGTAGTTAATGAAGTCCTCTATACTTTCACCCTCAAACTTTTCAGCAGCAATCTCTAAAGCTCTAGCTGCAGCTCTAGCTATTCTACCAGCACCCCTAATCCTCATAGACTTTATGTCTTCAGCTATCCTAGTAACCTCTAACGGTACACTACAGGTAGCCATTATGTTACCCCCTATATTTTGGATAGTGCTTGTCTAATTAAGTCTTTTACCTCTGGTAGTTTTGGTGGTAGTGTTCCGTAGACTTCTTTAAGTAGGAATGGTACTGCTTGTGGAGCTATAACACCTCTATCAGTAATTATTGCGTCAATGTATTCTGGTGGTGTAACATCAACTAAAGGTATATACACTTTAACGTTCTCACCTATCTCCCTCCTCTTATCTGGTGGTAGAAGTACCTCTTCTCTAGCTGTAGGTATGTCCACTAGTTCACCAAATACTGTTTCAAGACTGAATTTGTGTATACCAGCTACAACGAATACTCTAACTCTAGCTTCATAAGCATTTAATGCTAGTATTGATGATCCAACCTTATTTATAACTGCACCATTTACAGCTATAGCTTCAGCACCCATAACAACTTTCGATACATTCTTCATAAAGTATCTTGCAGCAGAATCAACTATTAACGTTGTTGGTATATTCTTTTTACTTAGAATTCTAGCTACAATTACACCTTCACCACCAGGTCTAGACTCTAATATTGTAACTTTAATTCTCTTACCATCCATTAGAGCATAATCTAACGTTTTAAGCACTGTTTTACTATAAGATATAGTCATAATGTGATCTCCATCAACTATTCTATGTGATGCTATTCTAGCAGCTTTATCTGTAGCCATTTTAGCCTTCAATATTATATCCTCAATTACCTTAGATAGTTCAGTCTTCAACTCAGCTACAGCTATACCTTTATCTAGAAGCTCGTTAAGTTTAATTAATATTTCACGTGAAGAGTTAATTAGCATAGCTGATGTAGGTCTAGCTTTAATAGACTTATCAATTAAAGTTGTAACGTAGCGTACTAGCTCTCCTTTATCTTCAGCTATAGAGATGATATGCTTCATTCTATCTAGTACATACTCTACACTCTCAGTAGAACCCATAATCTCTCCATAACCTACTTTCAACGCTACATCATCAATTAACTTTTCAACTTCAAATTTCATAGTATACCACCATGGACTATCTAGTATTGTTGATAGAAGGATACTACTTTGTTTTATACTAAATGAAACCCCTACTCTTAAATGTTCCGTTTCGAATATTGTAGATCTGGGAGAGTAGGTAATGCTTGATGTTGAGGAGATTAGAAAGGACTTTCCCATACTGAATAGGAGGGTTAAGGGTAGAAGACTAGTATACTTAGATAATGCAGCTACATCTCAGAAGCCAGTACAGGTTATAAATGCTGTAAAAGAGTACTATGAGAAGTATAATGCTAATGTTCATAGAGGTTTCCATACGTTAAGTCAGGAAGCTAGTGAACTATATGAGAAAGCTCACGAGGTTGTAGCTAAATTTATAAACGCCTATAGTTGGGAGGAGGTGATATTTACTAGTGGTGCAACGGAATCATTAAACATTATAGCTTACAGTTATGGACTTAAACATTTAAGGGAAGGTGATGAAATAGTATTAACAGTTATGGAGCATCATAGTAACATGCTACCATGGAGAAGGGTAGCTGAAATTAAGGGTGCTAGAGTTAAATATGTTGATATAACTGATGATGGTAAGTTAAGGTATGAGGAGTTTGAGAAAGCTATTACTGAGAGGACTAGAGTTGTAGCTGTAACCCATATGAGTAATGTTCTAGGAACAATAAATGATATTAGACGTATCGCTAAACTAGCTCACAGTGTTGATGCAGTTATAGTTGTTGATGGAGCTCAAAGTGTACCCCACATACCAGTAGATGTTAGAAGTCTCGATATAGACTTTCTAGCCTTTAGTGGACATAAAATGCTAGCACCAACAGGTATAGGAGTACTATGGGGTAGAAGGGATCTACTAGAGGAACTAACACCACTTAAGACTGGCGGTGGAGCTATAAAGGATGTAACTCTAGATAGTGTAGTACTAGCCGATCTACCATGGAGATTTGAAGCTGGAACACCAAATATTGCTGGTGCAGTAGGCTTAATGGAGGCAGTAAAATATCTAACTAGAATTGGCATGGAGAATATACATAGACATGAAGTTGAACTAGTAGAGTATACACTAAAACGTATGGATGAACTAGATAGAGTTGAAGTTTACGGTACAAGGGATTTAATGTGGCGTGGTGGAGTAGTAGCATTCAATATTAAAGGGTTAAACCACCATAGTGTAGCTAAAATACTTGACACAATGGGTATAGCTGTAAGGAGTGGTATGCACTGTGCACATCCACTACACTACCGTCTAGGACTTAAGGGTACCGTTAGAGCAAGCTACTACCTATACAATGGCTTAGATGACGTTGACAGCTTAATTGAGGGATTAGAAACAATAATTGAAATATCTGAGACACTAAGTAGTATTGGCGTATCAGATGTATGTACTGCAGGATAAACATCACCTTTACTCTCTGCAACATTAATTAAAGATAAGATACTATTAGTATAACTGGAGAGGTAAGGTCTTGGCTAAAATATCTATAACTATCCCTGATGAACTATATGAGGCTTTGAGAGTAAAAGCTGAAGAGAGGAATACTACAGTAGAAGCTTTAATCATAGATATGATACGTAAGTTTGTAAGTGAAACGTATATACCGGTTAGGAGTTTAGAGCGTATAAGAAGAGAGCTTTTCGACTTAGTTAACAAACTTACATCAGAACTTCAGAGGAGAATAAATATGGCTCTTGAGAGAAGTGAAGTTCTTGAGGAGCGTATTGAGAAAGCTAGAGCAGATATTGAGGAGTTGAAGGAGAAAGTTAACGAGTTATGGGAGGATTATCAGAAGAGGTTAGAGTGGAGGAGAAAAAGGTATAAACGCTCTACATCTCTCTAAGCTTCTTAGCTATCCTAATAATCTTTAATGCTACCTCTACTGCATCTCTACCGAAAACGGTTATCATAGGCTCTTTACCCCAGTCACCTAGATGGTATACTACGTCTGGTACTTTACCTCCAAAAGCTTTTACAGCTTCACTAATACCCCATGGTATACTAGCACCCTCACGAGCTTTAACTTCGGGTGGCTCTTTCCTCCTATCGTAGAATGAGATAGTATAGCCTAACTCCTTTACAGCTTTAAGTATATCCTCTGAGTACCTTATGTTAGCTGCAGCTCTAATGTTTGGATTATACTCCATAGCCTTTAATACTGCTCTAGCTACGTGTTTTGAAGCTCCAAACTCTGGTGGTGATGAAGCTTTAACTTTACCGTTTAACCTAACTATTCTCCCGGGTATAGCAGCTACATCTCTAACACTTTTAGCGTATGGTTTAGGTAAGCTCATAGCAATATTCATTTGTACTTCAGGTATAAGTTTAGATACTAACTCACCATGCTCCTCAATTAACTCTACAGCTTTCCTTAAATTCTCTAGTACATAGTGTTTTTCAGCTGGAATAGCTATCCATGCTACTGGATTTACTGGTCCAAAACCTCTACCTAATGCTAGCCCATACTCTATAGCCAATGTTATAAACTCTTTAGCTAACTTTACAGCTTCAACTATACTCTTACCCTTAGCTAG
>DQVH01000081.1 GCA_015661855.1 Desulfurococcales archaeon | reverse complement strand
CTATTAGCAATTAAACTCTATAGTTTAAGAGGTAGATTTTGTGAACTAGTATGGGATGGAGCTGAAGTACTAATTCAGGGTAGACTGGAACAATGTATAGACCTTGATAGTGATGAAACATACTATCAAATTAGTGTTAATGATCCAGGAGACATAATCATACCTATAAGAAGGGAAATTAACCCACTACAACCCTAAAGTACTGGTAGATATGCCACTAGATAACCCTCTAGACCATGAATTCTTTATAGACAAGTACGGTGTTATCTACTGTGTAGTAGGTTATAGCCATCCTAAACATAAAATAATATCATATCCCAAGTATACACCATCAACTAATTCAGGTAAGCTATGGGTAAGGAGAGGGGTACACTATGAGAGAGTTGTAAAATACTATACACCATCAGAGCTGTGTAAGTGGAGTAAAGTTTTAGAGGGTATAGGGGTTAACTATGTAGAGTACGACTACTTCTACGATACACTATTAGTAAAGGTACCTAAAGAGAATATTATGGAGTACTATGAGCCATCCCTTAAATTAAGAAATATTCTACACCATGGACCTAATGACACGTTAGAGTATAAGGTTCTAGATTTCATATATACTCTATCATGTGAAAGCGGTATACCCATATCAAGTTTTGGTATATCAGGATCAATTCTTATAGGGTTACACCATAAAAAGTCTGATATGGACGTTATAGTTTATGGTTTAAAGAATGGATGGAACATTAAATATGCAATAAGTGAACTTATAAATAAAGGTATTATATCTAGACTATCAATTCATGAAATTAGGAGGGTAGCAGATCTACTTCATAAAGTATACAAAATACCATACAATTATGCATTAGATATTGTTAAGAGGAGATGGCGTAGAGGTATATACATGGGAACGTTATTCTCAATAACACCAGTTCTTAGAGTAGATGAGTCTAAAAACTTTAACACATACGGTAGGAGAGTGTATAGAAATTTAGGGTTGGTAGTGGTTAAGGCGGAGATAGTTGATAATACATTATCGATAGTGTATCCATCAATATATGAGGTTGAAGCTAAAAGTGTAAACTCTAACTACTATACAGTACCGTTGAGTAGTATACGTTACATTACCTCATATAACTCGATATTCCTAGGAGTATTTAATGTTGGAGAGATAGTTCGAGCGGTAGGGATTTTACAGCAAGTTACAGATTTAGATAGAGGTGAAACATACTATCAGGTACTTGTAGGTGCTAGAGAGAACCCGGGTTTCATAGTATGTTTAGAGAAAAACTCTTAAGCACTCCCATCATCTAGCTATGTTGGAAACGATAACTGAATATTATATGTTATGATGTTAAGACACATAGGATTCGATAGCACTATGAGGATAGTTAAGGATCTTATTGGGAAAGTAGACTACCTAGATATTGTAGAATACTCTGAAAATACTATTGAGATAGCGTATAGGAGGGGCAGTCTAGAAATAAACTATAGTAGTCCGAGAGTTTATGCTTTGAGGTTTGTAAAAGACTACAACTGGTATATCATGTCATCTACTGACCCTAGTAAACTAGCTAAACTCTCAACATCAACTGTAAGATTGATAGAGTCTCGAGTACGTAAGTCTCGATACAAACTAGAGGTTGACGAGAAGTATATAGCTAAGGGTAAATTCATATTAACACGTTCAACTAGCGTTGATGAAGATAAGGCTATTGATTTACTCTATACTCTAGGGAGTTTCGTAAATGAATACTCTAATGGACTAGCTGATTTAGAGTGTATACTAGTTCATAGTATAATACGTAGGTCGATTACACCATATTACACCATGGAGACAGCATATGAGGAGAAGAGTGTAATCGAATTATACATTAACATAGTATATGATGGTGGTTATACTGTTGTAAGTAGTGATTTTATAGGTTTCCTTGGGAGTCCAAGTGATATTGATTTAAGTATTCTAAGACCACGAATAACTAGTGTTATTGAAAGAGCTAAATCACTACATAGAGCACAGAAATTAGGTGTTTTAGAGAGAGGGCTAAAACACAATGTTGTTCTCGACTCTACATGCTCAGCTGCACTAATACATGAGGTTGTACACTTTCTCGAAGCAGATTCACCAAATAAGGTTAAGTTGAATACTAAAATATTGAGTGATGAAGTAACGATATTCGATGACCCAACAGTATCTTGGGGTTTTGCTAGTTCAGCTTTTGATGATGAATGTATTATAACTAAACCTAAAAAGCTAGTAGAAGACGGTCTAGTAATTGAGTATCTTCACACAATAGAGTCTACATACGATATTGGTGAGGGAACTCCAGGTAATGCTAGAGGGTTATTCCATAAACCTAAAGCTCTACAATCAAATATTGTTGTTAAACCAGGTGACTGGAGATTTGAGGAAATGGTTGAGGAGGTTCGTAGAGGATACTATGTTGAAGGCCTTATTAGAGCTGAAATAGATAGCTACGGTAATATAACTATAGTACCTGAACTAGCATGGGTTATTGAGAATGGTGAGCTAAAGAGGCCTGTAAAAATATCATACTTAAAGCTTGCTCTACCATTACTTAAAAAGTCAATTATTGGTTTAGGTAGAGAAGTTAGATATAGAGCTTCCTATGAGAAAACACATAGAGTATGTGAATATACACCCCCAATGATACTAACCAACGTCTTTATAGCATAACATATTATAGTGGACATGCTGTTAAACCGTACATGAATGGGCAGTGAGCACATGTAGGTGAGTTACCCCAGCAATCCATCATGTTATCTTTAGTTATAATACAGTATTCTGCTATATCACAGTCTAGACATGAAGGTAGATATCCTGTTTTCGCGATATACCTGAATAAATGGTAATCTCTCTTAAACCATACACTCATAAGATTTTCCCTATTAATATCACCAAATACTATACGGTATATTCTCCTTTTTAAGCTAAATAGGTATGTGTAATAGTTATGGCCGTAGTGTAGACATGGTGAAAGCTTACCATCCCAACCCATAAATAGTGCGTTTTCAGCCATAAATGAGCATGTACGTTGAGCTTTTAATGTAAAGTTTACCTTGTATATACGTATTGGATACTCTAAAGCCAGCCTACTTACCATGTTAAGATACCTTTTAATCTCCTTTCTACAATTCTCGCTCATGAAGCAAGCATACTGTATCATCTTCTCACTTACCGGTATTATATTGGATAAGTTAATGTATACTGCTTTAACACTATTAGCTAGCTTTACTATTCCTGGTAGTTCGGAGTAGTTTAGTGTCGTTACTGTGAATGCTAAGCCGAGAATTAGAGGGCTATTATACTTTTTACGTACTCTATAAAGCTCGTAAAGTCCCATTATAACATCTGATACACTACCCATTCTAAACCTACTATAGGTATCATCTTCTACTGTATCAATACTTACAACAACCTCATCAACGCCAACTCTAACTATGTCTTCAGAGTACTCTTTAAGCATAACCCCATTAGTATTTAGAGCTACATTGAAACCTAGATTTTTAGCTATAGATAGGTAATCGATAATCTTTGGGTGTACTAATGGTTCACCCCACCCACTGAATACTACTCTTACAACCCCAGCTCTTTTAAGTTCATTTATAATTCTAATAAAGGTTTTTCATCCATACTCCCAAATGGTTCACTACATACTTTTCTGAAACAGTAGGTACAGTTAAGATTACACTTCATAGTCAATTCAACTATAGCTCTTTTAGGACGACTAACAGTAGTATTCAGTTTAATTTTCCATTCACCTATAGAGAAGGAGCTAGCCTCATTATATTCTGTTGACATTTAATTTCACCATTATAACGAGTAATATACTTCAATAACCACTATTTAGCTGATTACTTAAAAATCAACTACAAATTACTGAGAAGACCAGGCATAATAGTAGACTTTTTAACACTCTAATTTATACTATGCTGAACACTGTAATTGGAAACACTTATCTCCATATTTTGACGTAGATACTATGTAGGGTGGCTTGCGAGCCTCTAGGAAGATATATCGGTAGAATTCTTAGAGTAAACCTTTATGAAGAGAAGGTTTACGTTGAGAGTTTACCTAATGAGGTATTGAAGGAGTGGATTGGTGGTAGAGGTTTAGATGTATATCTGTTATTGAAGGAGCTTAACCCAAAGGTCAACCCATTTAGTCCAGAGAATAAGATTATCTTACTGTCTAGCCCAGTAACTGGTACAGGTTATCCTATGAGTGGTAGGTGGTGTTCTGTAACTAAGAGTCCACTAACAAACACTATACATGATTCTCAAAGCGGTGGTAAGTGGGGTCTAGAGTTAAAGTTTGCAGGATTTGATGCTATCAT
>DQVH01000073.1 GCA_015661855.1 Desulfurococcales archaeon | reverse complement strand
TGTTTATTATGACTGGTGTTTCTGTAGTTACATCTCTACCCAGGTATATTCCATTCTCAAAGTCTAGTTTAGGTTTTTTAGTGTAGTTTACTGGTGTAAATGGTGCTATATGTGAGCTTGTTACCTTAATACCACTCCTAGCCTTACTCAGAATACCAAATGTTAGTATGTACTCTACCTCCTCCTCTAACGCCTCTCTCAATCTAATATTTAATCCCGCCTCTATAGCTGACATAACGTTACCCAGTTTTACATCTAGTTCTGATGAAACCCTGGACTTTAAGTATCCCTGACTCCTAACAGCTAAAATATAGTCTACTACTATCGGCCTTTCACCTTTAAGAATTCTAGAGTACAATTCTTCAAGTTGTTCAAGTTTCCTCTGAATCTTAATATTCGTTGGGTCAGCTCTCCTCATAACTCTAAGTGTTGATATTTTCCTTTCAAGATTTAGTATAAACTTTGTCTCATTAACACTCCTCTTGATAATGAGTAGTAGTATTTCATCACGTATACTACTCATTACATTTACAAAGTTCTTAATCTTATACACTAACTCGTCTCTAGATAGATCGAAGTATGTGTACGGTATATCATCTACTACTGCAAATGCTACACCATATACTTTACCATCTCCACTATATATGAATAACTTGTTACCTTCAACTTCAACACTATATTTTGGTGTAATAGCTTTAACTATACTTTTAACCCTAAAGTGTAGTCTATGTTTAGCTATGAAACTGTATAGTACTGGAGTTACTAGTGTAGCTATCACTGCTAGTATTAGTAGTGATAGTACTCTATAGTTTAGTGCTTGAATATTGAATGTTAGTATTATGAGTATTAGGCTTAGAGTTGTAGCTAGATACCTTAATAGTACTCCTATAATGCTACTTTTCAACTCTAAACACCCTTACAATTATTGTGAAGAGTATTGGGGTTAACAGTATTATTGTTAGGAGTAGTATTTCAGCTGGTGTTAGTCTACTCCTTGATAGAGTATAGAATATTGAGAATACGATAGCTAATATAGTGTTTAGTTTGTGTAGTTTCCAGTAGTACTCACTACTCATATACTCTACCACCTCTCTCTAACTGGGAGTCTTGGCCTTACACCTCCAATAACGTAGGCTAGTGAGTATGAAATACTTGATAACATGATTAAGTACATTGTTGGAAGTATAATCCACGAGAATACTAGTTTACCTAGAATACTAGTTACTGTTTCAACTGATACATTTCTATATTTTTCGAGAACACTACCTACATACTTTAACTCTCTAATTTCAACCTGGATAGGTTTATTGCTAACACTGTAGACTATAGTTACATTATTTAATCCTTTAGATAATGGGATATGGTAAGTGTATGCTATAGGTGTATTAAACCATTCGTTTAGAGTGTATGTAGTATTTACTGTTACCCCGTTAACTATAACCCTTGTAACATTATAGTTTACGTTTAGGACTACCCTCATTACACTCTTACTTCTACTTTCAACTACTACTTTTAGATGTGTATTGTTAGCTGTTAAACTCCTAATAGTTATATTGTCTAGTATTATGAAGCTAAACTTGTCTATTAAGTATATGTTTTCTACAGTTATCTTTATGTAGTATTCTGCTGTTGGCTCTCCAAAGGGGTTAAATGTATAGTCTTCTTCACCTATCTCTGATGGTTTAGTTTTTAACTTGTAACCTACATACTCTACTATGGCTTTGAACTTTACTCTGGGTAATCCTCTATCGGGTCTTCCAGCTACAAATCTCCCACTATTACCTGTTACGTATGCTGCTAAAGTTTTACCATTAACTACTGCTTTTAGTAGAGCTTTAGGTACTGGTTTTCCACAGTAGTCAACTATATCTCCATACGCAAATATTATACCATACTTTTCCAAATCCTCTCTTGTAATCCCGGGGTTAAGCTTCTCTACCTCCGATAACACTTTACTATCTGATATTACATAGTCTATAAAGTTTGGTAGTAGTGGTAGCCCTATACTGAATACTATTGTGAATGCTATTATTCCTGAACCTACACTTCTAGCTAGCCTAAACGGTACACTATAGAGTACTATTCCCAGTATGAGTAGTTTGGTATAGTATTGTTTTACAACTAGAGTTAGTGTGAGTATTATTTGTAGAGTTAACATGATGTAGAATATTGTTGATAGTAGTGGACCTATAAGTGCTGATAGAACTGTTGGTACTAGTATTTTAGAGCCTATTACTACTAGTGATGATAGAGCTAGTGATACTGTTGATAATACTGATATTCTAGCTATAATCCAGTTTACTAGTGTATCCCAGTTAGCATTAAATATGCTAGCTAGGTAACTAGTAAAACTGGTTATAGCTGTATATGAGAATAGGAGTATTATTGAAGCTAGTGAGTCATATATTAGTGTTGGAGCCCACCTCTTTAAACCCCACCATGGCACTGGTATAGTGTATATTAGAACTCCAATATAGTATGTTAGTATGGATAGTGAGAATGCTAGTAGTATTAGGAATTCCATAGACATCCTAGCCCTAAGGTGTTGTAGTTGTAGTATTAACTATTGTTGGTGGTGGAGGTAGTGGAACAGATATACTTGTAGTAATGTACGATATTAGTGCGAATACAGTTGTACCTATAGCTAGCCAGAATGCTCCAACAATAGCATCCTCAACAATATCCTGACCTACCCTCTTAACCCTATATAGTGGTATTGGTGAACCCCTTATAGCCCACCCTAAAACCCATGATAGTATGAATAGAGCCCAAGCTATCATAGTAATCCTAATAGTTAATGTTCTTACAAGCTCAATAACATCCATAACCTCTAACCCAAAATCATATAGGGGTTTTTAAAGAGCTAGTGTTTAAGGTATATATTTCAGCAGTATACCTAATGTTTTAATGGTGCTATAGATTGCTTAAGTATAGTTTAGATGAAGTACTAGAGCTACTCAATAGACTCCGTAGAGGTGAAAATGTTGATCGTGAATTAACATTTATACTTTCAGAGTTAAAACTAAACTTTCTAGTAAAACTTGTTGAAGCATACTATTGTACTCCTGAAGTGTATAAAGAGTACATACTGGATACCATAATAC
>DQVH01000092.1 GCA_015661855.1 Desulfurococcales archaeon | reverse complement strand
CCTAGTATACAACTATTATAGTGAATAAGTTTATAAAGTGGAGTATGTAGATGTGTTGGTGGTGCTGACTATTGTTGAAGAGTTTAAAGATATCAAATCTTACATTAAATGGCTTAATGATATAGCGGCTAAGTGGCGTTCTATATGGGAGAAACATAGAGTTTATGAGGCTAATCCTAGCAACAAACCTAAATTCTTCATAACAGCAGCGTTCCCCTACCCTAACGGTAAAATGCATTTAGGACATGCTAGAACCTACACATTAACAGATATCTATGCTAGATTTAAGAGGCTAGAGGGATACAACGTACTATTCCCTATGGGCTTCCACTATACAGGAACACCTATACTCGCTATGGCTGATGCTGTTAAGGACGGAGACTTTAAAACATTAAAGCTATTTAGGGAGGTCTATAAGATACCTGACGAAGTCATTGAGAAAATGAAGGACCCAATGTTCATGGTGAAATACTTCCATGAGGAAATAAAGGAAGCTATGAAGCTTATGGGATACGCTATTGACTGGAGGAGAGAGTTTACAACAATAGACCCCATGTTTAACAGCTTTATTTGCTGGCAATTTAGTAAACTCTATGAGAAAGGCTATATCACACAAGGTACACACCCTGTTGGATGGGATCCAGTTGTAGGCACACCCGTAAGTATGCATGATACTAAAGGTGATGTTGAACCGGAGATAGGTGAATTCACACTACTATTCTTTACATTAGATGACGGAACTATACTACCAGCAGCAACACTTAGACCTGAAACAGTTTTCGGAGCTATAAATATATGGGTTAACCCAGATAAAACCTACGTAAAGGCTATAGTTAATGGTAAAACCTGGATTATTAGTAAGGAAGCTGTAGTAAAACTGAAGAACCAGTTAAAGAAGGTTAAGGTTATTGAGGAGTTTAAGGGTGAAAAAATAGTTGGTCTTAGAGCTAGGAACCCCGCTACAGGTTGGAGAGTACCAATTTTACCAGCATTATTTGTTAATCCAGATATAGCAACAGGTATAGTTATGAGTGTACCAGCACATGCACCATACGATTATGTAGCATTAAAGGAGTTAACTAGTAAGAATAAGAGTTTACTCGTAAAAATAGGTGTTAAACCAGACGAGTTAAAGCCTATATCTGTAGTTAAAGTACCCGGCGTAAGTGATAAACTAGCTGTAGATATTGTCGAGAAGATGGGTATTAGGAGTCAGTTAGAGAGAGAGGCACTTGATAAAGCAACTAAGGAGGTGTATAGTATTGAGTTTAAACGGGGTATAGTCATAAACGATGTTGCTGAAAGAGCTGCAAGTGATATTGTTGATAAACATAAACGCAAACATATCGTAGATACTGTGAAGTCTCTTATCGCTGGTAAGAGCGTCCCTGAGGCAAGAGAGGCAACTACTAAATGGCTTAAAGAGTTAGGATTAGCTGATTCCATGTATGAGATAGTTAATGGACCAGTATATAGTCGTTGGGGTAACAAAGTTATTGTTAAAATACTTGAAAACCAGTGGTTTATAGACTACGGCTTAGAATCCTGGAAAAAACTCTCAAGAGAACTCATAAACAGTATAAAGATAATACCACCAAGCTTTAGAAAGGATTTTGAAGAAGCAATAGAGTGGATTAAGAGAAGAGCTTGTGCAAGAACTAGAGGTTTAGGTACAAAACTGCCATGGGATAAATCATGGGTTATTGAGAGTCTTAGTGATTCAACAATATACATGGCTTACTATACAGTAAACCACATATTAAAGCGTTATGCTATTCCAGCAGATAAAATGGATAATGAGGTTTGGGACTACATACTACTTGGCAAAGGCGATCCCAAGGAGATATCGGAAAGGAAGAATATACCATTAAATGCACTTATTGAAGCGAGAAGAGAATTTGAATACTGGTATCCACTAGACTCTAGACATAGCGGTAAAGACCTTATTAAGAACCATCTAACATTCTTCATATTTAATCATGCAGGTATATTCCCTAAAGAGAAATGGCCTAAACAGATAGTTGTCTACGGATATGTATTATATCGTGGACAGAAAATGAGTAAAAGCTTATTCAACGTAATACCTGTTTCACAACTAGCTAGAGAGCTGAGTCCCGATGGGTTAAGATTGGCAATTGCACTAATTAGTGAAATAGATCAAGATCTCGACTTTAGAGAGGAGGTAGTATTCTCAGTTATAGATCAGTTACGTAGAATACATGCAATGATTGAAGAGTACACTGAAATAGTGAAAGAGTATAGGGGAAAGCCAATACCCAAGAAACTCTCACTTGAAGACTTATGGATTATAAGTAAGTTTAGGGAGAGACTAGACTACTCCAGGAGATCTCTTAACGAGTCTAGAATACGTGATGCAGGAAATACAATATTCTATGTTATAGAGAGGGATATCAGAAGGTATATTGAAATTTTAAAGGCAAAGGGTAGATACCTCGATGAAACAGCTAAACACATTATAGCATACATTTTCGATGCATGGATTAGAGTTATGTCACCCTATACACCATTCTTTGCTGAGGAAATGTGG
>DQVH01000069.1 GCA_015661855.1 Desulfurococcales archaeon | reverse complement strand
TTTAGTGTCAGTGCAGGTGGAACATAGACTATACAGGCCTTAGTCTATAGTCGATGGTAGTGTAAAATGTAATAGTGTAATAGTATAGCATCATAGAGGGTGTGTATTCAGAAGTGGATTAAGCTAGATTAGGTGGATTGGGTGAGAAAAACCTTTAACTTTTAACTTTCCTACATGGCCGAGTAGCTACAATATTTACGCCGAGTCCTAGAACGTTCTCTACTATAATACTACCTATTTCTACTGGAGCTTCAACCTCTATTCTAGATAGTATGTCCATGATCTTCCATATCATATCTTTGGGTACTGGTTTATCTGTTTTCACAGATACTGTAGGTAAATCGCCATTCTTACATTTAACAACGGACATAACGTATCTTTTTGGTGATTTAACTTCCTCAATAGCGTAGTCTTTACCTTTAGGACATGATGCTCCCTCAACTCCCACTATCTCTCCATTTCTAAGCTTTACAGTAATCTTACACCCCATAGGGCAAATGATACACGTAACTTTACGTGTTTCTTCACTCATACGGTTTCACCTCTATAGTTAGTTTCTCCTTAACATCTCTTAACTCATGCTTCTTTAGATCAACTACAATCATTTCAGCAGGTAGAACTGCAGGTTTAGGTATCTTCTTGTCTATCTCTGGAATGTGTACGTAGACTTTCTTCTCAGGCTTCTGTACTCTAATGTATAATCTAACATCTCTTTCTCCACTTATGTAGTGTGGTACTACTAGTCTCACATTTCTACCCTTAACTACAGGCTTCCACTCAGTTGGAGGTATACCATCGTTTTCAATGAATATTTTAGCTCCCTCTGCTGCTTTCTCACCCTGCTCGGACACGTGGTCAACGAGATCGTTTATTACGAGAGCGTTACCTGCAGCAAATACACCTGGAATAGAGGTTTCATAGAGATCGTTTACTTTTGGACCTCTAGTACTAGGATCCATTACTACCCCCATTCTCTCCAATAACTCAACGTTAGGTATTAGTCCAGCTGATATTATAATTGTATCACATGCAATCTCCCTTTCAGTACCTGGAATTGGTTTTAGATTCTCATCTACTTGAGCGATAACCGCTTTCTCCACTCTCTCCCTACCATACACTTTTATTACTGCATGGCTTAGAAGTAAGGGTATATTGTAGTCCTCAAGACATTGAACAATATTTCTAGTTAACCCTCCAGGCCAAGGCATTATTTCAACTACAGCTAGCACTTTAGCTCCTTCAAGTGCAAACCTTCTAGCCATTATTAAACCTACATCACCTGAACCGATAATTAGAATGTTCTTCCCCGGTAGTACACCGTATAAGTCCATCATAGCTTGTGCTTCTCCTGCTGTATAGATTCCACTAGGTCTATCACCTACAATGTTTAATTCAAATAGTTGTCTCTCACGAGCTCCAGCTGCGTATATGATTGTTTTAGTGTTTATCTCTAATGGGCCTTCAGGTGATAGAGCTTTAACTATTTTCTCGTTATGAGCTATAACATCAACGTTTAATACGTAGGTACGTAGCTTATACTCTAAACCTATCTTCTCAGCTTTATCTATAAACCTGTATATGTACTCGGTACCAGTTAGATCCTCCTTAAAGTAGTGTAGTCCAAATCCTGGATGTATACATTGTAGAGGGATGCCTCCCAGTTTATCAGTATTCTCTATGAGGAGGGTTTTGAGGTTTAACTCTTTAGCTTTAATAGCAGCTGCTAATCCAGCTGGACCTCCACCTATAACTACAACATCGTAGTTTAGCATTCTACTTCACCTCTCAGCTGTTTGACCTCTTCTAAGCATTTTTATATCGCCAATTGCATAATTTGTGTTTAAACCTTTCACCATTAAATCCCATAGTGGAATTCCAAACTCCTTCTGCAGTAATACCGCTATACGTACTCTACATAGACCACCCTGATCCCTACCCATCATAGCTAGAGATCTAAACTTTATTCCATCGAGACTTATAGTTTTTATACCTATCTTCTTCATCCTCTTAACAGCTTCAATTATTTCAGCTGCTGACACCTTCATACACTCACATATTATCCATCCGTATAGGGGGTTCTTGGTGGCTAGTGCTTTCTGCTCCTCCCAGCTTAGATCTCTAAGTCTTGTAATAGCCTTTCTGTATGGATTCCAGGATTTCTTCTTCTCAAGCTTTATATCTAGCTCTTTCTCTATTAGATCCCTTACGTAGTAAGCTATAGCTGGTGCTGAAGTGAGACCGGGGGATCTTATTCCAGCTACATTAATGAAGCCCCAGGGGTTATCGTACGCTTTTATTATGTATCGGCCGTCTGGAGGTTCAGGTCTTAATCCAGCAAACACTCTAATAACCATAGTTTTAGGTGGTAGCTTTTTAACTAGTCTTTGAGCCTCCTTCCATACGAAATCTAGTCCCTCAAATGTTACACTCTTATCCTCCTTAGCCTCCTCTGGGAGATCTACAGCTGTTGGACCTATCATTAAATTGCCTTCAGTAGTTGTAATAACGTAGACTCCCTTAGTAATCGGTGTTGGAACTGGATGGATTATCCTAGTAACCTTAGGTTCAGCTAGAGGATCGAATATATAGTATTCTCCCTTTCGTGGACGTATAGAGAATCCATCAACACCTGCTGTTTTAGAGATTTCATCTGCATATAAGCCTGCAGCATTTATTACTATATCAGCCTCCATAAAACCTCTATTCGTTTCAACACCCTTCACTACACCATTCTTAACTACTACTTTCTCAACCTTAGTTTCTACATGAAGTTTTACTCCATTATCAACACTATTCTCTATAAGGGCTATTACCGCCTGTATTGGGTTTATTTGGCCTGCTGTAGGCGCCCATACAGCACCTACAGCATTCTGAGATATATTTGGCTCTAGTAGTTCAAGCTCCCTCCTATCAGTTAACAGTTTAACTCCGGGAACCTTATTCTTCCTCGCTAACTCTATGTACTTTTTAGCTCTCTTCAACTCTTCATCGCTAAAGGCTACCATTAATTCTCCAGGGAATTTGAAGGGTATATCTAGCTCTTTAACCCACTGCCTCCATAGCCTATTACCTTGTACACACAGTTTCGCTCGTAGAGGATGTTTTTCAGGATCCTCCTCATGCCCTGGATGTATTATTGATGTATTAGCTTTTGAACTCCCCCATCCAACATCAACTTCCTTCTCTACAACATGTACTTCAAGATTTTCATACATACTTAGTACACGAGCAATAGAGGAACCTACAATACCCGCTCCAATTATGATAACTCGGTACCTCCTCATAAATATCAACCCGAGTTATTTGGGGAGTTTTAAAAAAGTATTTTGGATTCGTCTTTTAAAGACGTTGTTTACGGTTTAAACGGTAATGCTATTTAAGACCGTATGCCCATGGAACCTCCTTAGCCCAGCCTAGAGCACGCTTTACAGCAGCCTTCCAGCCCTTGTATAGTCTTTCTCTCCTCTCAGGATCCATTCTCGGCTTGAATATACGTTCAACTCTCCAGTTCTTCCTTATCTCATCTAGGTTCTTCCAGAAGCCGACAGCTAGTCCTGCAAGGTATGCTACACCGAGAGAGGTTGTTTCGAATACTACTGGTCTCCACACTTCTACGTTAAGTATGTCTGCCTGGAATTGCATTAGGAAGTCGCTTTTTGCAGCACCTCCATCAACTTTTAGCTTTGTAATCTTCATTCCAGTATCAGCTATCATTGCCTCAATTACATCGCGTGTTAGATAGGCTATAGCCTCTAAGCAGGCTCGTGCTATATGTTTTCTCTCAGTACCTCTCGTTATACCTATTATGAGTCCTCTTGCATACATATCCCAGTATGGTGCACCTAAACCTACAAAAGCTGGTACAAAGTATACTCCTCCAGTATCAGGAGCTGCTTCTGCTAATGGGTTTATTTCAGGTGATACCTCTATCAGTTTTAGTCCATCACGTATCCACTGAATAGCTGCTCCAGTAATGAATATACTTCCTTCTAGAGCGTATACAGCCTTACCCTTCTCTAAACTGTAGTAGATAGTGGTTAGTAGGTTATGTTTAGATTTAATAGGTTTATCTCCTATATTCATTAGGATGAAGTTACCAGTACCATAAGTACACTTTATATCTCCTATATCGAATCCGACTTGCCCAAATAGTGCAGCCTGCTGGTCTCCTGCATCACCACATACTGGTACCTCTACTCCACCAAGTAGTTTTGAGACTTCAGGTCCCGTATAGCCGTATATCTCCTTATCACTTGATGGTCTTGGGAGGGGGAGTATTTCACGTGGTATCTTACCCTGTATCTCTAGTAGTTCATCGTCCCAGTCGAGTTTATGTATGTTGAAGATCATAGTTCTTGAGGCATTACTGTAGTCTATAATGTGAGCACCATACCTCTCTGGAGTTAGAACATCTTTACCTCCCCTTGTTAGATTCCAGATAATCCATGTATCTATTGTACCAAATACTACTTCACCCTTCTTAGCTCTCTCACGTAGACCAGGGACATTGTCTAGAAGCCACCATATCTTAGTACTTGAGAAGTATGGGTCGGGTACTAAACCCGTTTTCTCCTGGATTACGTTAAAGTAGTTCTTTCTAAGATAGTCAACTTGGGGAGCTGTTCTTCTACACTGCCATACAATAGCGTTGTATACAGGTTTACCAGTCTTTGGATCCCATATGATTGTTGTTTCCCTCTGGTTTGTAACACCGATAGCAGCTATCTCTTTAGGGTTAATCTTGGTTTTCTCGATAACCTCTTTAATTACTAGCTTAGTCTTCTCCCATATTTCGAGGGGGTTGTGTTCAACCCATCCAGGTCTTGGGAAGATCTGCTCGTGCTCGTAGTATGCCCATCCACCAGGAACAGGTAGACCGTCATGAGTGAATAGCATACATCGTGTTCCTGTTGTACCTTGATCTATAACCATAACATATTTTTTCTCTTCTGCCACTCTTCCACCCTAGAGAGATATACGTGAAAAAGGAAATATTTTTTTCCCTCAACTACATATATAGAATGTGTGATTGTGATGAAGTCGAGGAATGGCCTTCTAGTGTACATTAATGAATTTCTTGGTACATGGATACTAATGTTTCTAGGTAATGGAGCTGTCGTTGTTGCTGTAATCTCGGGAGGCTACGATCTCTTCGGAGTAGCTATACTATGGGGTTTTGCTGTAACTTTCGCTATCTATGCAGCTGGTGGAGTCTCTGGAGCCCACCTTAACCCAGCAGTTACTATACCTTTAACTATTTACAGAAAGTTCCCTGTAAGAAAGGTTCCACTATACATTATATGTCAGATACTGGGAGCATTCTTTGCAACCGTAGTCTTATATGCTGTCTGGTCTGGTGCAATAGTGCATTTCGAGAAAGTTAACGGCATTATAAGGTCAGCTATAGGTGCTACCCCTGCTGAATCAGGTGCTAGAAGTGCTATGATATTCTTTACGTTCGCTCCCAACCCAGCCTTCGCTACAGCTAATGGATGGGGCTGGGATACCGTATCACCACTCCAATGGTTCCTTAGTGAAGCAGTAATTACAGCATGTCTAGTATGGTGGATATTCGCTTTAACCGATGAGAAGAACCCTATGGCACCAAAGGTTGCTGGAATAGCACCAGCCATAATTGGTGGTGTTGTAGCAGCTCTAGTAGCATATGAAGCACCAATATCAATGGCAGCACTAAATCCAGCAAGAGACCTTGGGCCAAGAATATTCTGCTACTTTGCCGGATGGGGCCCCGTCGCATTCCCCGGACCCCGTGGACTATGGTGGATGCCATCCCTAAGCACAATCGTAGGCGGCATTATAGGTGGTGCTATCTACCAGTACCTCACAAGACCATTCTTCCTAAAAAGCAGTAGCAAATAAAAACATTAAAACATGAGTTAAAAAACCCCTCCAACACCCCCATTTTTGAACACACTACACAACCAGAAGAAAAGCTAAACTCAACTCCCACCCTAGTAACATAAGTTTCCAAAACTTCGTCCCCAGCGGATAGCACCCTCTACAAACTAGACACAAACTAACAGCAACAAAGATAGCTACCACCATAATCAGAACACTCAACTACACACCTAAACTTAAAAACCAGCCCCCAACCTAAAAAATAAGCCATGAAAACACCATCCAACAACA
>DQVH01000004.1 GCA_015661855.1 Desulfurococcales archaeon | reverse complement strand
GTTGCTGTCATAGCTTTAACTCCAGCCCATGAAGCACCAATAACCATATTAATAGCTGCAATCTCATCCTCAGCCTGAACAAAAACACCACCAACATCTACAATACGTTTCAACATATACTCCATAAGATCACTTGCAGGGGTTATAGGGTATGCTGCAAAAAACTTACACCCTGCTCTCAATGCCCCCTCAGCAACAGCAATATTTCCTGACCAGAAAACCCTCAATACTAAAACACCCTAAATATAATTTTGTAAGGATGAAAGTTAATTTTATGAATAGTATTTTTCCCTTATAATAGTTATCGCCTTAGGTATATACTTTATAACGTCTACTGCTGTAAGAGAGTATCCTAAATCATTATATGCTAGATTTCCACTGAAGCCTGTAAGGAAAGTACCTGCTACCGTAGATTCAAATAGTAACTGTGGCTTATACGAGAGAAATGCACCGATACATCCAGTAAGAACGTCACCTGTACCTCCAACAGTCATACCCGGATTACCAGTAATATTAAATTTCACATTTACACCATCAGATATAATATCAACATGACCTTTAAGTACTATAATTACCCCGTATTCTAAGGCTTTACTTTTTACCAGATTACTCCTAGCTTTAAGATTTGTATCAAGTTTATCTCCTCCAAATAGTATTCTGAATTCACCCTCATGTGGTGTCAATATAGCTTTAATCTCACCCTTAGGTATACCATACTTACCTAGAGCTTTTAATGCATCAGCATCAATTATTAAAGGTTTACTGCTACCAACATTAAATATATATTCATGTATTGCTTCTAATGTTTCCTCATCTAAGCCTATACCTGGACCGACAATTACAGCATTGAACTTTCTAGAGTACTCAATTAACTGTTTTAAATGGCTTCTACCTATAATTTCACCTTCAAGCGGATACACTATAATATTTGGGGAGTAGGCTCTAACAGTATTAGCTATAGTACTTGGACAGGCAATTACAACTAGATCTACCCCCGTACTTAATGCTGATAATGCTGCTAAGGCTGGTGCACCACTATAATACCTACTACCACCAATAATTAGGAGTCGTCCATAGTTACCTTTATGACTCCAATCCCTTCTATACCATAGAAACTCCTTAAAGTATATTAGATCTCCAGGGCCACAAATTAGTTCAGCCTCTTTAGGTATACCGATACTAACAACCTTTACATTACCAGCTATCTCACGTGATAACCCGTATTTTACTTGATGTAATGTTACTGTATAGTCTGCTTTAACTACTGGTCCTAAAGCTTTACCACTATCTACATCTAATCCACTAGGAACATCAATGGATACTACAGTGTAACCTTTACTCCTTTTAATACTGTTTATTAGTTTTACTACTTCACTATAAAACCCCTTAATGGGGCCTTTCAATCCTACTCCTAGTATTGCATCAATAACTATTTCAGCTTGAGATAGGACTTCCTCTAATAGTTTAAGTTGCGTAGTATCCTTTATAGTGAGCTGTCTTATACTTAATAGCATATTTGACAATATAGTCCAGTTCTCTCTAGCATCACTACTCCTAATATTCTCGGGTTCACCCAGTAGTACTACTGTAACATTATATCCTCTTGAAGCTAGGTGTCGTGCAGCAACAAATCCATCACCACCATTATTACCTAAACCACATATAATAACTACGTTTTTTAAGTCCTTACCCCTAGACTTTACGATAACCTCATCTACAAAGTTAGCTACTTGAAGACCAGCACTCTCCATGAGTAGTCTAGAGGGTATACCAAGAAACTTACAGTTGATATCAAGTCTATAAGTATCATAGGATTTTAGAGGTACCTCCATAAACCTCAGCTCATGAAAAGCTCTAAGCACTAGTAAATATACACACCTTATAAGTGTTTACACTCTTTCTACACTATAATTTAATGATGTCTATGAAGTGTATATTCACCTACATATTCTATGTAGTAATGGTTTAATAGAAACTAGTACTAATATCATGTACGAGGCTAAACGTAATATGAGGTTTAAGTTAAATAGTAAAAGTATAATATTGATTGCAATAGCAGTATACATGGTTATAGCAGTACTAGCAGGCATAATGTTCTATTTAAATCATGTAGTACGCTGAAAAACACTTTACCCCCTAAAACATCTTTAAGATAGAAGGGAACTACTAATAACGTAGAAAACTACCCCTCTTTGACTTACCTTCCCCTAGCAAGTGTTTGCGTGTTACTGTTAATAAGTATAGACTTTATCTAGTCTTCGCCAAACACCATCACCACTTCAGCTAACAACATTATTGTCATGGAGTCTTTAAACAGGTAAATGTTGTTTCACCATAGAACTCCCACGTTAAGACGGCAATGGAGATAGATTTAGACGTTCAATAAGTTTAATGTAAGCGCCGGCAACAATATTTTACTGATTCTATTTAACTATTACATTATTTAACTGGAGCATTCATGAAGTTATTGAAAACACTGTAGAAATCTTTGTTTAACTGGATAACCAATTTAGCATAAGCGTAAGCTGATGTTATGTTACTTAATTTCTTCTCATTAAAGAATAGTCTTTTAGCAAAACCATATCTTATTGCTGTTATGAAAAAGTCTATACAGACAATTCGTTACGCGAATATGTAGACTGCTATCTTAATTAAACGGTATTATGTTTATACAATATTTAAATTTGAGAACAGAATGTTATAATAGTCCTAGCCTTGTTGCTATTTCGTCAGCTTTATATTGTGGTGCTAACTTTATATAGGCCTTCTTTTCACCTCTACTTGTTATCAAAGTATTAACTTTTACTACTTTAACATTGAATAGTTTCTCGATAGCCTCCTTTATCTGATGTTTTGTTGCTCTCCTATCAACTATGAATACTAGTGTGTTCTCCTTTTCTATCTTCATGATGGCCTTCTCGGTATGTAGAGGTCTTATCAATATCTTATATGGGTCAACACTCATATTGTTTTCACCGGGAACTTCTCATTTAATATTTGAAGTGAAGTTTTAGTATATATTGTTAGCCTTCCTGGTACACCACCTGGTGCTAGGTGTAGTATACTTAGTTGTTGTGGTGTTACAATGTCTAAACCTGGTAGATTTCTTCCTGCAAGTAGAAGTTTACTTGTATCATGAGCTACTATCAGTATACTTACTGGAGTTTTATACCTTCTACCTCTCATTTTACCCTTTCCAGCTTTAATCTTTGTACCTCTTTGAGCTCTTACAACATCCTCCCATAGATTTAGTTTTTTAAGAACTTCCTTTAAATCCCTTGTATGCTGGATATTAACTATGTCATCTACTACTATTATTGGTGGTTTCTCCGGTACTACTGCATGTCCACGTTTCTCAACAAAGTATCTATTTGCTGTTGCAGCTAATGCACTTATTAGTGCTAGTCTTCTCTCCTTCTTATTAATTTCCTCATGAATTTTCTTTAATGGTGTAGGTGGGAACGCTCTCCTACCACCAACAGTACTAACTACAAATCTACCTCTACCTGTTTGCCTCTCTCTAGGAATTCTAGCTAAACCTAAGCCTACACCAAAACTTCTAGCTGACGTCCTCTTACCGGCCATGGGATCTCTTCCTTTTGGTTGTAGTCTAGCTGTAAATGCTGATAGGAAAGCTCGGCGAATAAGATCTATTCTAACGGGAACAGTAAATAGTGGAGGTAACTCTATCTCCTCTACAGGGTTTCCATTTAGATCGTATACTGGCCTCTTAAGATCTAATGTTAGGAATGGCACTTTTAATGTGATATACGTGCTCATAATTATGCACCCTGTTTCGACTCTAAACTTATATAGGTTATTTGGGGTTTACCTTTAGTTTCATATGGTGGTGGTCTTACAGGATACCTTAAGACTATCAACCTCTTTTTAGGTCCAGGTACCGAACCTTCAAGCATTATGTATGGTCCCCGCACGATACCGTATCCTACAAATCCTCCTTTAGGTGTTACCTCTAAACCGTTATCTCCTATCTTTAGTATCCTCTTGTTATACTCAGTTCTTCTATGGAATCCATATTGTCCTGGCTGTGGTGTTGTACTTAAAGTTCCTATACCTGGACTTCTTGAACCTATTTTCCTACTACCCTTACGGTGTTTATGCCATCTTGGTAACTCTTTTACACCAAATCTCTGTATAACACTAGTGAAACCATAGCCTTTTGTTACCCCTATTACGTCAACCCACATACCCTCACTAAATACATCCTTTACACTTACTGTTTTACCTAATATCTTCAATGCGTAATCTAGTCTATCTTGTAGAGTTCCCCCTCCAATCTTTATTTCTAGTAGGTCTGGCTTCTTCTTCGATAAACCTCCAACAAGTTTTGGTTGTGTCGCAACGATAACTCTTACATCAGCTATTTGGTCTTTCAGCTCTAGTATTTTCTTCACCATCTCCTCAGTATTGATATTCTTGGGTAAAGTTGGTATCTTCCTATGTAGTTCAAGTTCCTTAGGTGGTTGAGCCCAAGCTTCAGTTAATGTTTGATAACCATAGGTTGTATCATATTTATATACTCTTACTGCTAAAACATACACCGGTGGAGCTTCAAGTATGGTTACGGGCTTAAATTTCTCACTATACTCTGCTTCATCCGGTGGTATATGAGCTCTATCGTCGATAACGAAAACATGGGTCATACCCGCTTTATAGGCTGGAAATGCAAGTAGTTTAGGAGTATCCAGTTTAACGTCAGGCCACGACTTAATTCTAGGCACTATTCTTGAAGCTCTCTTACGTGGTCTAACACCTAAACTACCATGTCGTGGAGCACTCTTCTTTCTACGTCCCATCTCCAGCACCTACTATTAGTCCACTTAGTCTGCACGGATTATAAGAATATGTAGTTTATAAGTTCTCTGCTTCTATCAGGCATAAAGCTTCAAGTGTTGCATAGACAGCCTCTTCAGTTCTAACTGTCTCTGTTCCCTGGTAGGGTATGGTATTTAATATGTAATGGAATACTTTATCTAGCTTTAAACCCTCCCTTCTAGCTATCTCCCATAACCCTTCATAGGGTGAGCCAAACGCTATAAGTACGCTCTTTGCCTTTAATAGATCCTCCTTTAGTTTATTCTTTAACTTAACTATGTTATCCCCATACTTTGATGTAGCTATCTTTAAACTCCACTTCTTAAACTTTAATACCTCCTTTAAGGAGTTAACAGTGTGTACTGAGTAGCACCAGTAGTGTTTTGGTGTACTAAGTGAACATTTAATACTATTACCTTTCTTATATACTTTAACAACAACTCTATCTCCTGGTTTAACATTTACACCGTGTAGCTCAGCTAATCTACTTAATCCAACATCTACTAGTGCTACACCATCATCTCTAATTGAAACTACTAATCCTTCACGGAACTCCATATTATGAAGATTTCTTGCTTTAGGATGGTTTGGTGTTTTTAGTGGAGGTAGTATCCCAGCATATCTTAATGTTTCCTTTAATGGTATAAGCTT
>DQVH01000121.1 GCA_015661855.1 Desulfurococcales archaeon | reverse complement strand
TTCATCATAGTATTCTATTTTACCTGTACCTCTAACAGCTATAGCTTTAAGGTTTTTAGATCCCATTACAGCACCTAAACCTGTTCTTCCAGCAGCTCTACCCTCATCACATATAATACATGCTATTGGTATTCTCCTTTCACCAGCTCTACCTATACATGCAACTCTTATCTTAGGGTCTCCATGATCTCTACGTATTGTCCTCTCGGTCTCAATAGTATCCATACCCCATAGGTGGTTTGCTTTATGGATTTCAACATCGCCATCAAATATTGTTATGTATACTGGCTCTCTAGCTCTACCAGTAACTATTATCCCATCGTAGCCTGCAAACTTTAATTCAGCACCCCAGAATCCACCTGCATTCGCTTCACCATAGATGTTGGTTAGTGGTGATTTAGCTACAACACTAAACCTACCAGAGGTAGGGAATGGTGATCCGGTAAGAGGCCCAGTCATGAATATTAGTGGGTTCTGTGGGGATAGAGGGTCAACTTTTTCAGGCTCTCTAAGCATATCATATAGTATTTTAGCACCTAACCCACTACCTCCAAGAAACATTTTGAGAGTACTCTCACTAAACTCGATAGTCTTGATAGTCTTATTTGATAAGTCTACTAGGAGTACTCTACCAGTATACCCTCCAACACCCACTCTAAACCACCTCTTAAACTGCTATGAAGTTACATTACTAGTTTAAATTGAATACCTAGTGGAATTGGAGGATACAGTGATTTAAATGTATAGTTTCATTCTCAAATAATATTGTAATAGTACGTAAATACGTACTAGAAGGGAAAATGATATGTAATGCTAAGATGCTATCTGGAGGCACTCTTAAACAAGCTCTTTATATAGCTTTTTAAATACGATTACAACCCCCAAAATAGTAGCAGATTATACGTGCCCGGTAATACCACATAGTATTCGACAGTAGTCTAGAATCCCTCTCCGACACTGTGTATAAAGGAAATGTTTATATTCTCAGGATGTTGGTGGTGTAAGAGAAGAATATGATACAATAGCTTAGGTGTTTGAGTTGAGTCAGGGTGTTTCAAGGAGGGATTTTATTAAGGGGCTGGTTGGTGGCTTAATTGTAGGTGGTATTGTTGGTGCTGCTGGAGGCTATGTAGCAACACCACCAAGAGAAAAAACAGTAACCATCGAGAAAACCGTGACCATCGGTACTCCAAAAACCCAAACTATAACAGTAACTAAAACTGTTACAACTGGTGCACCAGTAACTCCAAGAAGGGAAAAGGTTAAAGTTGGCTGGATATATGTAGGGCCAATAGGTGATTATGGCTGGACTTACGCTCATGACGTTGGGAGACGGTATGTTGAGAAGGTTTTAGGTCATGCAGTTGAAACTATGTATATAGAGGCTGTACCTGAAGCTAAAGCTGGGCCAGCTATTGAGAGTTTAATTGAGAAAGGCTGTAAAGTAATATTTACAACTAGTTTCGGCTATATGGATCCAACACTTGAAGCTGCAAAGAAACATCCTGACATATGGTTCTGGCATTGTTCAGGCTATAAGAGATGGAAGAACATGGGAACATACTTTGCAGAACTATACCAGCCATACTATCTCTGCGGTATAGCTGCTGGAGCAATATCTAAAACGTTAAAGTTTGGATATGTAGCTGCATACCCAATACCTGAAGTTGTTAGACATATTAATAGCTGGGTTTTAGGTATATGGGAGGGGTTATGGCATAGAGTTAGACGTGGAGAGTTAAGTTGGGATGACCTTAAGAAGGTTGAAGTACATGTTAAATGGCTTTACTCATGGTATGATCCACCTAAAGCTACAGATGCTGCAAGAACACTGGTAGAACAGTTCGATGCCGACGTACTAGCATTCACTGAGGATTCACCTGCAGTACTACAGGTTGCAGAAGAGTATCAGAAGAAGGGTAGGAGGGTTTGGAGCTACAGTCACTATAGTGATATGAAGGATTTTGGTCCACATGCACACCTAATGGGACAACTAGTAGACTGGGGTTTAATGTACGAGTATATACTAGCATACTATCTAGCTGGGGTACCGAGAAGTATGGATCTATGGTGGCTTATGGGTGATGGTGGAGATGTCTATGAGGGTTGGAGGAAGGGTAGAGGTGCAGCATTCTACTGGCTTGATGAGTGGGGTAAATTTGAGGAACACCCTGTACTACCAGAATGGGCTATAAAGCTAATACGCTATAGAGAGAAGTTAATGAAGGAGAGATTCTGGGATCCATGGAATGCTGACTTCTGGACACCATTCTTTGAGAAGCTAACGGGCAAGAAGGGTATAGTGGATAGAGAGGGTAAAACAAGATTAGAGCCAGGTGAAGTAGCAGACCACGACCTACTATGGACTATAGACTGGTTCGTATGGGGTCTAGTAGAACCCGTACCCAAAGGGTAAACTGTAGTAAATACCTACCTCCAGCTTCAAATATTTCCATTTTTCCCTCCCAACCTAAACAAGGAACACCTACTTGAAAGTTAAGTTCGGAATGTGACTAAACTTTATAAATTAGATCTACTACACCATAAAGGTAGGTGCGGGGGTGCCCGAGCCAGGACAAAGGGGGCGGGCTTAAGTCTTATTCCGGCTTTCACTGTGGGAGACCCGCTGGCGTAGGCCTGCGTGGGTTCAAATCCCACCCCCCGCACCATAAACTAATTCTCAGAAATTAACAGACTCCTCATTAATATTATTCCATAGCTGTCTTAACTTGTACTACCCCTACATATGGTACCCTCCTTACATGTTTACTCCGGTTAATTATTTATTGCTAAGGAGTATTCCTGAGAAAAATTTTTATTTGGTAAGTTTGGCTTCAAACCTGCAGGTGGTGTACGGGTATGAGTGTCCAGGTTGGTATTAAAAGGGAGCATTGGGCTACTAAGATAGGGCTAATACTGGCTATGGCTGGTAATGCTATAGGGCTAGGTAATTTCATTAGGTTTCCAGCTAAAGCTGCAGCTTATGGTGGTGGTGCATACCTAATACCATACTTTATAGCACTCTTCCTACTAGGTATACCCATAATGTTTGTTGAGTGGGTTTTAGGTAGGTATGGTGGATCTTTTGGCCACGGCCACTTAGCACCAATGCTATACGTTGCTTGTAGGAGAAGACTTCCACCTAGAATTGCCGCATGGTATGCTATTATTGGTGGTGCTATAGCTTTTGTAACTGGTGTTATGATTACGGGCTACTATACTAACATTATAGGCTGGATGGCATTCTATGCAGCTTCATCACTGGGGGGAGTGTTTAGTGCTTTCAAGACAGCTAAAGATGCTATAAACTACTTAGTAAACTTCCTAACTAGTCCAGGCTATAACCTACCGGCATGGCTAATCTCACTATTCATAATAGCATTTATAGTTTCTAGGGGTATTAGGAGGGGTATCGAGATAGCCGCTAAGATAATGATGCCAATACTATTCATTGAGGGTATAATATTAGTTATATTATCTTTAACTCTTGGAGCACCAGTAAAGCCTGAGTGGACTAGTATAAAGGGGTTTGAGTGGCTATGGACACCTAAACTAGCTAAACTGGGTGATCCAGCAGCATTCATTGAGGGTGCAGGACAAATATTCTTCACTTTAAGTATTGGTATTGCGGGTATTATACCTAACTATGCAAGTTACTTAAGGAGAGAGGACGATATACCATTAAGTGCTTTGACTACAACAAGTCTTAACGAGTTTGCAGAGGTGGTTATGGGAGCTAGTATAGCTATACCACTAGCCTACGCTTTTGGAGGGCCACCACTAATGGCTAAAGTAGAGGCTGGTATGTCAGGATTCATACTATCAGTTAGTGCACTACCACCACTATTTGGTAGACTGGGTGTAGTGGGTGCTCTAGGGGGATTCCTCTGGTTCTCCCTCCTATGGTTTGCAGGTGTTACAAGCGCTATAGCATTAGTTAACGTTATAACAGCAATATTCGAAGAAGACTTTAACATAGCGAGGAGGAAGGGTGCATGGATAGCATTCGCAATAGTATTTCTAACTGGAGTATTCGTTAACATCGAGGGAGCTATGAAGACTAAAGAGCTAACAGACTATCTAGATCTAGCAGACTTCTATGCTGGCTCACTACTATTACTAGTAGTAGCATTAATTGAGGTTATAGCTGTACTATGGCTTTGGGGTAT
>DQVH01000156.1 GCA_015661855.1 Desulfurococcales archaeon | reverse complement strand
TATACAATGAGGTAAAGAGGGAGCTTATCGATTTAGGTATACCATTACCAGAATAGTCTACAGCTACCTATAGCACACTATAGTATATCGCTTCTAGCAACTAGTCCTTCAGCAGCTTTAACCATAGCGTTAACATGCTCTATTGGTGCATTGAATGGGAAATCACAGGATGTTGCGAGAACATCAACACCCTCACTTATAGCTCTCAACGACTCCCTAATTATATTCTCTGGGGGGCCCTTAAGTAGTACATTAACGTTATGTATATTGCCTATTAGTGTTACCCTTCCACCTATAATGCTTTTAGCGTAAGATACATTAACCTTTGAGTCAAACGAGAAGGCATTAAACCCTGTTTCGGGAATATACTTCAGTATTGGGTTAGTGTTACCGCATATGTGTAGTGCTGTAATACTGCCTACACGTTTATTAAACTCCCTATATACATCAACTAAAACTTCAGCAAAGAAGTCTGGTGGTGTAATATCACATGTTGCTGTAGGTTCCGCCATAGCAACTATGTCAACACCCTTCCTAAGAGATTTCCTAGCATCCTCAATATTTATTTCAACGAGCTGTTCTAGAATATCCCTTAACTCTCTCTTTCTCCTCCTAGTCCATACAACTACTCTATCTACACCAAATATTAAACCAGCCATAGTCATAGGGCCTGTAACTCTATTAAATACTGCAAGGACATCACCATATTTTTCACGGAGTATCCTTATAGCATCGTATTTTACCTGAAACCTCCCTCTATCGAATAGGTCTTCCGGTATTCTTAGACTACCCAAATCCCTGTACAAAGCTTCATGAATGTTTGGGTGTCCATCAATATATTTTACTCTACAGCCTAGTGCTTCAGCTTCAACATTTAAATCTAATGGTACAAGGAGTGTTTCAAGTCCAGTTTTCTCCCATAATAATGCTACTACGTTTGCTTGTTTCTCAGGATCCCTATAGATATCTTCAACCCTATAGCCTAGTATGTTAACACTCTCCCTTAAATGTGTTGTTAGAGGAAATGCTGTTGGTGGTCTATCGGGTTTTCCACCAGTATACGCTATAATAGTTCTACGTTTTGGTAACATTAGATTCCACCTAGACTGTAGAATATGCAGGTTAACATATTCGCCTATAACATTTATGTTTTACGCTACTAAACTATGATTCAACATGTTAAATGGAATGCTCCTAAAACTCTCTTCCCCGAGGAGACTAGTTTATTAAACTCCTCTACTGCTTCACGTGTTGGCTTAGCTATTACTTTTACACCTTTCCTCTCAAAGTATTCTCTAACCTCACTATCCACTTTAACTAAGCCGTAGTATCCAGTACCTAAGACTACGAAGTCTACTTGCTCGTTAAGTATCTCTCTTAAATCGTCTAAGCATATTCTATGACCTTCCTTCCTCCACCAGTTTGGTATAATTTTTGATGGAGTTATAATAATGTCTCTAGTATACCTTTTACCATCAACTACTATTTCGCCAAAGTCGTAAAACTCTATAACCATACCCTCCACCCCTGTTTAGACTCTACCGTTACTCTAGTATATGTTACTCTAGTAGTGGTAGTATTGGTAGCTTCTTTGATAACTCCTCTAACGGTATATCCCATGTGTAGTGTATTTTCTGGAAGTTCATTCTAAACTCTATTACTTCTCTTCTAACCTTCTCTGGGTCCTCCCTATCTATTAGTAGTCTTCTAAAGAATCTAGCTATCTCCTTCATATCATCCTCCTTCATACCCCACCTTGTTAGCTCTTGTACTCCAAGTCTTAACCCTGATGGGTCTTTTATCATTTCAGGTTTATCGTATGGTAGGATATTCTTATTTGTTATTATATTAGCTTTCTCAAGTATTAATGCTGCTTTAGCTCCACCACCTTGAGCTCTAACATCTAAGATTACCTGGTGACTCCTAGTATAGCCTTTAGCTTCACCTAGAACTTTAAATCCTTCAGCTGCTAGTGATTCTGCTAGTGTTTTAGCGTTTCTAACTATCTGTTCAGCATACTGTTTACCGAAATACTTCATCTCCAATGCTACTATTGCTGTTGCTGGTAGTCTATGTAGATGATGGTTACTCACGAATACTGGGAATACTATCTTACTAACCTTCTTATACAACTCTCTATCATTAGTCATTATAACTCCTCCCTGTGGTCCAGGGAATGTCTTATGTGTTGACGATGTTATAATGTCTGCACCCTCACTTACAGGATCGTGGAATTGACCTCCAGCAATTAACCCTAGTACGTGTGCTGCATCATAGACTAGTTTCCCTCCAACACTATGAACAGCGTTTGCAAGCTCTCTTACTGGGTGTGGGAATAGGTAGACACTACCACCCAGTACTACAAATTTAGGTTTAACCTCCTCAATCATTTTAACTGCTTTATCAACATCGATATTGAACTCCTCTATATCGAATGGTAACTCTATATGCTCTATACCTAGTGCTCCAAGTATTCCAAACTTTGTATGACTTACATGAGCTCCAGCTTGAACTGGAGCTATTAACGCCTTATCCCCCCTCTGACCTAGAGCGTAGAATACTGTTGCGTTAGCAATAGTACCAGATATTGGTCTTGGATCAACGTATTGTACGTGGAAGAGTTCACCCATAATCTTCATTAGGTATAGTTCAACCTCATCAGTGAAAATGTTACCCTGATAATACCTCTTCTTAGGCTTACCCTCAGCATACCTATGACCCATATCGGTAAGGTAAACCATTTCAGCTAGTGGTGACATAACGTTCTCAGAAGCTATCATGTTTACACATAGCCTCTTCCTCCACCTATTATGTTTACCCGTTAACTCAATAACCCTCAATACATCATCTGGTAAAACACCTCTAAGTATATCCAGAAATTCTAGCTGTATCTCCATAACCTAAACACCCTAATATTACACTCATAAAGCAAGTATATTAAGTTGATGTAGAATATAGTTAACAGGTGAAAGCTAGATTTAGAGTTAGAGAGGAAAAGAAACTCTAAAACAACTTTAATTACACGGGTTTAGTGGAGGTTAGTAGCTTCTTAATGTTTATGAGAATTCTAGTGCTACTGATGGATTGTTGTAGAGTTGATTGTTCAGAACGGCTCTTCCCTGATCATCCCTACATATGGTCTCTCGACGCGGGCACTCATCACCTAGTATATTATGTTTACTGTTTCCCAGGAATAAATGTTTATGTCTCTATATGTCTACTCTACTCTTTACCTGTTAAGTTCATTATCGTTATGTTTACAACTCTACCCTCCTTAACACCAACAATAATATTGTCGTTTATGAGTATTGTTTCCTCAGCTTCCTCACTTTTACCGCAAAAGTTTATGTAGAGTATATCGTTAACTCTATCATACTCTACCCATACATTATCTAATTTAATCTTATACTCCACTATCT
>DQVH01000067.1 GCA_015661855.1 Desulfurococcales archaeon | reverse complement strand
TTTACACTACTCTATACTGTAGGTTTACTACGCTGTAGGATAAGGTTATGATTATGACTGTGAGTTTTAGTCAACCACTAGCATTATTACTGCTATTAGTAGTTGTGTTAGTGTTGAAACTCTACCCTACATTTACAACTGGACTACCATTCTCTATAGACTCTTGGCCTCTCATAAGGCAGGTTAAACTATTAATTGAAAATCCTACTACAATAATATTTGATGACACGTTATTCGATGGGTATAATAATCACTGGCCTGGAAGTATAATACTCTGTACTATTGGTGTACTCACTTCAGGATGTAGTCTACTAGATTACACTAGGTTTATAGCGCCAATTGTTAGCTCACTAGCTACTTTAACATTTATAGTTATGGTTAGAAGGCTTACTGGGGATAGTATTACATCATATATTTCAGGGTTTACTGTTAGCATAATACCATCACTACTAGTATTTACTAGTGGTGTTACTAAGGAGACGTTTACACACATAATACTGTATACACTTTTACTAGCTGTACTATACAGGTCTACAGTGTTAATACTCTTATCCTCGATAGCTATAGTTCTATACCACCATTTAACATCATTTATAGCTATTATCTTACTATTTGAATGGATAGTTGTGAGTATAGTTGTGAAGCTTATTAAGCGTTTAAACGTATTTCAGCCTCAACTTAGAGCTCTCATTATACTTGTTATAGTCTTTACGGTATACTATTTAGCTGTTGGTGGTATTGCACTTAAGATTATGAATCCACTCTATACTATAACCAGACTATTCCTCTACATTTCCGGGTTTACAATATTAACAATTATAGCTGTTTTAAGAAGTGGTACTGGGAGTAGTAGAAGTGTTATGGTTACAGCTATTATTCAACTGTTACTATTAGTGTTAGTGTTTTACTCGACTATACGGTCAGTTAGTGCTGGTATACCACCACTTAGCTTCAATGTATTATTTTACAGCTCTATACTCTTATTTTCACCAATACTATTCCAAATGTTTAGAGTGGTTTGTAGTAGTAATTGTACTAGATGTCTTGTTTATAGCTGGATTACTGCTACACTAACACTTACATTATACTCTATACTTGGTGGAGACCCTTTATTTACAAGTATACCTCATAGACTTGTAAACTTTCTAGCTATGGCTATATCTATAGTTTACGGTGTTGTATTATCTAGAGTTTCAAGAAAGCTCATAACATTGATACTACTATTTATTTTAGCTTTTAACTCAGCTATTGTAGTTGAACGTGTTATAACATGTTCTGATAAGATTTCGTATTATTGGAGGTTTAGTGTAGATGAGTTTTCAGGGCTAGAGTATTTGAGTATAGTTTATAGTGGAGCTGTTATTGGGGATACTAAGATTTCATATTTAGCTAGATATTTTGGTTTAAGAGTAGTCCACATATGCTCTATAAGTGATAGTTCTCTCGGGGGTAAACCTGTTATCTTGTATAGTGAGAATTTATCATACGGTTTCCTAACGAGTCTTACAACAGTAGGTCTTAACAGTGTACTATCTAAACTACTTAATGAAGCTAGTAGGATTATGATGTCTAATAACATTATAGTGTTATGGGCTGTATAGTTATGAGTAGAGTTAGTGATGAAGTTATAGTGTTGAGGGGTGTATGGAAGAGGTATGGTTTAGAGTATGTACTTGAGGGTGTAGATCTTAAAGTTAAACGTGGTAGTATTGTGTGTATTCGTGGTCGTAGTGGTATAGGGAAGACTACACTAGTAAAGATAATGGCTTTACTATTAAAGCCTGATAGAGGTGAAGTATACTTTAATAGTGTAAGAGTTAACTATGAAAATACATCACTAGTTTCCCAGATTAGACTTAGAAGTATAGGGTATATTCCTCAAACATTTGATCTTATAGATTGCTTAACTGTTAGAGAGAATGTAGAGTTGCCAATGATATTTCTAGGTATACCAGAGTCTGAGAGGAGTAGACGTGTAAACGAGATACTTAAAGCACTAGATCTCATCGGGTATGAGGATAAGTTTCCCTACGAACTTAGTGGTGGTCAGCAGCAGAGAGTTGCTATTGCAAGAGCATTAGTAGTTAACCCTAAATTACTAGTAGCTGATGAGCCGCTATCAAATATTGATGATTATACTGCACAGAAGGTTATTAAGTTATTCCGTAAAATAGCTGATAATGGTGGAGCAGTAGTAGTAACAACTACTGATATGAGTAGAGACTACGAGTGTACCGAAGAATATATTCTCAGTAGGAAGTTATACCCACTGAACAGAAAATAGTTAAGTACGTTCTGTAACTAGAACTAATACTACTAATCTGCTTCCTGAAGACACGGTTCTATACTGTATTCTTTTATAACCTGGTTATACTAATGCTAATTTACTTAATACTGTTTTCAACTAAACACTGGTGATGTACTGTGGGTTTATGTAGTGAAGTTTATCCATGGATTTGGAGTATATGGGTTAAAACTCCAATACTTAAGGGTGCCGATATAGTTATTGCTTCTGCCTGTCTACCCTACGTTAACTATAAACTGTTTAGTGAGATATCTAAGGGTAAGGTGGTACTACTTGCATGTCCTGAAAGAGAGAATCCTACACATTACGGTAAGATTGCTAGTATTATTCGTAGTTCTAAACCTAAGAGTATAACTGTTGTAACAGTTGATGGTAGTCCTCACTGTTTTACTCTCCATGCAAGTGTTAATGAGGCAGAGTATATTCTTGGTGAAAAGGTTGTGAGAAAACACTATGTCGTTGTTAATGGTAGAGAGATTAGAGAGATTACCCCTAACACTATTAGAGTAGCGAGATACCTACACCTAGTTAACGAGCTACTGAAGAGTAAGCCTGAAATCTTAGAGGAGCTTAGAAAGGTTAGTTTAGAGTATCGTAGAGCTATAGGTGAATACTAGGTTAAGTTCTAGACTAAACTAGACTCCTTAAACAAGTTTAATAGTTCATCTATTTTCGGCTTACTTCTACTCTTTAACCACTTATCTAACAATAGGAATACACAGTACTGACCACACATATTACATGAGCTTATGTTGACTCCACTATACTGAGAGTATATTTCTTTAGCCTTCTCTGGATCTATAGCTAGTTTGAACATTGTATTCCAGTCTAGTTTAGCTCTACTAATACTCATTTCAATATCCCACTTTGCAGCTTTAGGTCCAAGCTTAATTATATCTCCTGCATGAGCTGCTATCTTTGCTGCTATTAGTCCCTCTCTTACCTGTTCTGGTGTTGGTAGGTTTAAGTGTTCAGCTGGTGTTAGATAGCATACTAAGTCTACACCACTAGCAACAGCTATTGCAGCACCTATAGCTGAAGCTATATGGTCGTAGCCTGCAGCTACATCAGTTACCAATGGCCCTAGTACATAGTATGGTGCACCCTTAGTCAACGTTTTCATTAGTTTAACATCTAGTACTATCTTATCTAACGGCATATGACCAGGGCCTTCAACCATAACTTGTACACCCTTCTCTCTAGCTTTCTCTAGTAGTTTAGAGTTAATGTATAGTTCTCCTAGTTGTAGTTCGTCGTGTGCATCAACTATTGCTCCAGGTCTTAGTGCATCACCTAAACTTATAACAGCATCGTATTCTGCAAATAACTCTAATAGGTAATCCCAGTTACGATAGTATGGGTTTTCCTGGTTCATTTCGAGCATCCAAACTGTAATCATTGCTCCACCACGACTAACAATAGGCTGTACCCTCCTACTCTTTACAGCTTTCTCACTTAGTTCACGTGTTATACCTGCATGTATTGTCATAAAGTCTACTCCATCACGTAGGTGTTCCTCAATAACCTTTATGAACCAGTCTTCTGGTGGTAAACTCCCATACTTTCTAATACCATCAATCCATGCTTGATATGTTGGTACAGTACCAAATGGTAGTGGTTTAGACTCCTCCATTAGTATTCTCCTAATCTCAGAGATGTTACCACCAGTACTAAGATCCATTATTGTATCTGAACCATACTTTACAGCTACTCTAGCCTTCTCCCTCTCCATATCAATGTTAACTAGTGATCCACTAGTACCGATATTAACGTTAACTTTAGTACGTAAACCCTCACCAATACCTATAACTCTTACCTTACCCTTACGTCTAGTATTCCTAGGAATAATAACTCTACCCTCACTAAGTCTTCTAGCAAGTTTTAGTGGGTTAACATCTTCATTCCGAGCAACAATTTCAACTTCTTCAGGAATAGATCCACTCCTAGCTTCAAGCATAATGGTCTTAGCCATACCCTACCATCCAGAACGTCATATCGGGTATGTAAAGTAATAAATACTATAATAACTAGGTTGTGATTACCAGTATACCATATTGAGAGTCTATGAGAGTCCATACCGTAAATGTAAAGACTTATGTGAATAAACTATTCTATCAGGTATCTTGAGTATGTTTAAATGATGCCAGTTTAGCCTGTATTATTGTACTGTTTATCTCCAGTATTTTACTGGTTCACTACGTCTCACTTTATCTTTTGGTTCCCACCTAAACCTCCATAAACCTCTACCAACATCCTCTAGTGCTATTTGGAGTTCACTTGCCATTTTATCGCTAATTAGAACTTCATCTGCTATAGGTGAAATAACTATGTCAGCTAGTACTTCAGGTGCTTTAACATCTTCTACAACTACACTTACTCTACATGCTCTCGGAAATACCCATACTCTTAAAGGTCCACCTGCAGTTTCATACACTGTTTCCTCATAGCCTGTTTTAGGAGGCCACAGGTTTAGTATTTGAGCTAGCTTTATTGGTATTAGTAGTTGTGGTGTTTCAGCTTCATAACCACTATTAACTAGAGCACTTGTTTCAACAACTATATCCCCTCTGATTATTCTAAGTTTCACTCTTACTACCACTACTATACACCCTCCTCTTAACAGCCTTAATCCTCCCAATACGACACCTATGATCCCTAACTAACCCTACAAAAACTCTCCTAGAACACTCCATTACCAATACCCTCTAACTAGTACTACAACTCTATCCACTATATTTTTCTATCAAAGAACACGATAATACTATGAAAGCGCTATAGAAC